>NZ_JAPWCC010000010.1:0-60851 GCF_041433735.1 Gemella sp. 20925_1_85
CAACTAAAGGATATATTGTACCAGATCTTCCAACAGATCCAAGCCAAGATACAGTAATTAACTATGAAGCAAATGACGCTAACTTAGTAGTTAAATATGTAGATGAAAATGGAAAAGACTTAGCTCCAGCAGAAACTACAAAAGGAAAAGTGGGAGATGAGTACACAACAACTGGAAAAGTAATCAACGGATACGTATTAGTACGTGTAGACGGTGAAGCTAAAGGTAAGATTGGAAAAGACGGTTCAACAGTAACATATGTTTACAAACCAATCGGTTCATGGATTCCAAATATCCCAGGACAACCAACAAACCCAATCAAATATCCAAACGACCCACAAGATCCAACAAAACCAGGTAAACCAACAGAAGTATTACCATATGTACCAGGATTTACTCCAGAAGATAAAGATGGAAACCCACTTAAACCAGTAGATCCAACAGATCCAACAAAAGGATATGTAGTGCCAAACATTCCAACAGATCCAAGTCAAGATACAGTAATTAACTACGTAGCGAACAAAGCAAAATTAGTAGTTAAATATGTAGATGAAAACGGAAAAGACTTAATCCCTGCAGAAACAACAGAAGGAAAAGTAGGAGATGAGTACTCTACAAGTGGAAAAGTTATCCCAGGATATGTACTTGTTCGTGTAGATGGTGAAACTAAAGGTAAGATTGGAACAGATGGTTCAACAGTAACATATGTTTACCAACCGCTAGGATCATGGGTACCAAACATCCCAGGACAACCAACAAACCCAATCAAATATCCAAATGATCCAACAGATCCAACAAAACCAGGAAGTGATAGACCGGTATTACCATACGTACCAGGATACACTCCAGTTGATGGAAATGGAAATCCACTTAAACCAGTTGATCCACAAGACCCAACTAAAGGATATATCGTACCAGATATCCCAACAAACCCAGGTCAAGATACACCGATCAACTACGTGGCAAATCCAAAACCACAACCAAACAAAGATCAAAAACCTCAACCTAAACCAGCTGTAACACCTGAAAAACCAGGTCAAAATAATGCTCCAGTCCAACCAAAAGTAAACGGTCAAGTTAAGAGATTAGCTAACACTGGAACAACAGAAACTAACACTGGATTAGCAGGATTAGGATTAGCAACATTTGCTGGAATGCTTGCTGCAGCAAGACGTCGTAAAGAGAAATAGGATTAAGATATAAAATCATAAAGACAAAATAGTAAATAATAAAATAAATGGCTTGAAAGCACCCTTGATAATTTTCGAGGGTGCTTTCTTTTTGTATTTATACGTTATATAGAAGTTGTGTGATTGTTTTCGTAATATCAAATAGTAAAAAACTCAGCTTAGAGTAGAGATTTATTTTTATTTACATAATCTAAATAACTAGAGTAACCTTTGTGGAGATGTGTTCTTTGTTTACATAATCTAAGCAGTAGAATGACAATAGTTCGACTCATATGTTCATTTACATAGTATCTATCCTCAACAATCTACATTCCAAATTCTTGGCTTCCATCTAGCTACCCAATATCTACTTAATTTGACTAGAATTTTCCTGCATGATAAAATATTTATAATTATTAAAGGAAAAGGTTGTTTGGTGTGGTTTTTCACGCCTAATAGAGCATTAAATAGAGAGGTATAGTGTATGAATATTATTTTTTGTACCTCACCATTTCAAGTCCTAGTGGCACGAGAGGTTACTAAGATTACAGGTGAGAAGTTTTTTGGAATATATTTAAAAATGTCTAATGATAATAGGCAGAAAATATATGCTGAGAAAATGAAGGAGTTTTGTGAAGATACTCTATTTATTGATAATAAAGAATGGCCTAATGAGCTTAGAGAAAAACTAGAAAATATTAAAATTGACAAGTTCTATCTAGCGAGTCTAGATAATCCGGTAGCACACATGATCTTTAATCCTAATTTTATGAGATTATTTACGTTTGATGATGGTAGTACTTCTATTATTGCACCGAACATGTACACTCGCTATACTGATAGAGTAGTTGGGCCAAAAGAAATAATACTGGAGAAGGTTATAAACTTATCTCAATCTCACTATACAATATTTGACACAAACACTGTATTCTCAACTGAAAAATTAATAAAAATACCTTTCGACACTAAGCTAAAAGACTTCGCTAGAGCGACTAACGGAAAAAAAGTGAAGGTCTTTTTAGGGCAAGCGCTTGGCAATTATATAGATGAAAAAGATATAAAAATTACAGAAAAACTTACGAGGAAGGCATTAGAAGAGATAGGAAATGTGTTATACTATGCTCATCCTCGAGTTACAGTAAATGTAGAAAATGCGGAGATTATCCAATCAGATAAATGTTTCGAAGAAGAAATTTATGGCCTGTTGTCTAACTATGAGAATGTAGAAGTCTATGGATTTTATTCTACCTCGCTACTTCTTGTGAAAGATATTCCTGGTGTGAGTGTTCGTTGCTTTAGAACGTTCTTAACGACTAACGAAGTAGAAATTCTAGGTAACTATGGCGTTGAGTCGATAGATTTGCCTTTATCGGACACAGAGGTGGATATCGTTATGCCTGTTTATAATCGTGAAAAAACTGTCGGTAAGGCAATCGAGTCGGTCTTGAATCAAACTCATAAAAATTTTAGACTGATTATAGTTGATGATGGATCTCGTGATAGAACTGAAGAAGTATGTAGAAAATATCTAAATGATGAGAGAGTAGTTTATCACAAAGTTCTTCATGGAGGTATATCCAGAGCCCTTAATGCGGGGATTTCGTTAGCGACTGCGAAGTATATCGCAAGACAAGACTCTGATGATGAATGGATGTCATGGCACTTGGACTTTCTTCTTAATGAGTTAGAGTTAAACGATAAGTTAGATATCATTGGTTCAAAGGTTGATGCGGATAGAAGTAAATTGCAAGGTGGAATTAAAAGAAATAATTTTAATAACCTTTCAGGTGAGGAATTATGGTTTAAGTTAGCCTATAAAAATATGTTTAATCACTCTACTGTTATTTATAAAAAATCCGCAGTTGAAGAAGCTGGTGGTTATGATCCGGAGTGCGATGGTTTTGAAGATTGGCACCTGTGGGCTCGTATGGTAACTAAAGACAATGCGCTCGTGATGAATACGCTGACTGCCTACTATGGTCTTCCTGAAGAAGATGATAAGGGCATGATATTTAGAAGTAGGCTTGCGAAGAGTCGCGGTTTAAGATTAGAGGATGTATTGGAGTAGAAAATGGTTAAAGTATTTACAATAAAAGAAGGTGTTCCTTGCAATATTTATGGATTTGAAAGCAGTCAACTCGCACGTCAAAATATTTTTGATGAAATAGGTGTTGAACAAAAATTAGTTTTGACGAATCTAGATAATTTTGTGCCTAATTTTGTAGAAATTCTTGAAAATCTAGGGTTTAAAAACTTCTATCATGTAATTTTTGAAAAATCTGATATAGCTAGAGATAAGCCAAGTGTTGATAAAAGCTTTCTAGAAAATCTAGAAGACGTTTTAGAGGTGGAATATACTAAAGAGGGCTATGTAGGATTAGTTCACTATAAAGACGGAACTGTAGACTGTTATACTTCGCAACTATTGTATAAATATATCCCTAAAGAAGATAAATTTATTCTTTTTAACAAAGATGGAATAGTATTAGAAGGTGATGTTTCTGAGAATTATCATAAGTATCACATAAAAGAAACTGGTGCGATAATGTCGCAATGGCAGTTGGTGAGTGAATACCTGGCGGAAAATTCAACTATTGATGACAGATTCATTATAGATATGGTTAATGAGTATCCTTTGCAGCTAAGGAAGTTTTTCCAAAATACAGGAAGAGAGCTTTTTGCCTATACGCATTATAATATTCTTGCTCCGTTTATGAAGTTTGTCTTGCAAAGTTGGTGCACTAATGTTGTCGCAAGCCCAGTTTTAGAAGAAAGGTTGGGAAGTGATAGGGTAAGATTTCTACCACCTGTTTATGTAGAAGAAGTTAAAGAAGAAGTATATACAACTGTAAAAAATTGGTGTATAGTTGGTAATATGACAATAATAAAAAAATGTGAGGTTGCGATAGAGGCATTTAGACGTACGCCTGATAGTACACTTACAATCTACGGTAACTTACCAGATGGATATACGAAGGATAACTTACCTGATAATGTTAAATTTGCAGGTTTTGTTAAAAAGGTACCATATGAGAATCATGAAGGGTATATATCTTGTTCTTTAAGTGAATGTTTCGCTAATTCCGCGGTAGAAGCATCTTCGAAAGGTCTAGTCTGCCTGCTTTCTAATGTTGATTTAGGTCATAGATATTATGTGAGTATTTGCGAAAACACGAAGTCCTTTAGTTCTTTTGACGAATTATTAGAACTTCTTGTGAAATATCAAAAAGATGGAGAATATAAATCATCAACTTTCGCTAGAGAATATATAAAAAATAAAGCGGTAGAGTACTATAAGAAAGTATTGAAACTATAGTAAATAGATACTTGTTGTATCAAAAAGGTAAATAAATATATGTTAACTTAATATCTTCTTGGTGGAAATCCAGGAAGATATTTTTTTATTTTTCAAAATAGTACCTCGAAATTTACACTAATATATTAGTATAAATTGAGTAATTTTTATGTGTTATTTTATAAATTTTTGTTTTTCAGAAAAGGTCATGATAGAGTAGTTGGTTATGATTTTTAACAGATAAAAAAAGTGTTAAATATATTGATAAAAGGGTAACAAAATAATTGACTAACTTTTTTGAAAATGATAAAATTTAAGAGATAGGCTATGAATGTATAAGCAAGTTTACATAGTGTTATTTTGGGAAAATAACTAGGAGATTTAATAAAAATTATAAGTGGATCAAGTACTTTTGAAAAATAAGTAATTTTTGTTAATGATTTATAGATTGTTAGATAAAAAACAATGTATTTATATGTTCAGAAAGAATGGAGAGGGAAGGTTATGTTAAAAAATAATAAGAAAGAAAAGTTTTCGTTAAGAAAATATAAAGACGGACGTACCGATTCAAAACTAATAGGTGCGACACTATTAGTAGGTATGGGGTTATTAGCTAGTAGTGGAACCGCCTTAGCTAATGTAAGTTCTAATGGGGCAGATACGGCTACAATGGTGACCGATACATCGAAAGTAGCTTCAACTTCAGCTACAACTTTTACAGATGATAAAGATGCGACAAAAACTGTAAAAGTAGATGCAGTATTACAAAAAGGAACAGCTGAGCCGACAAAAGCAAATAACAATACAGGTGATGTCGATGGAACTGATACTCTAAATGTTAAATCAGAGGCAACTGTGAATTACAAACTTGATTCTGATAAATCATTATTAAAATCAGACACAGTAGAAGCGGGAACAGGTACTGTAAAAACTCCTTACGATAAAAAAGGTCTTGCTTATAATACAGATGGTAAAGACTACCGTGAATCAACTGTAACTCAACCAGGAACTGTTGTCTCAAAAGATACTGGTAAGAAAGACACAGTAGAAGCGAATGGTAAAGTTTATGAGTATGCTGGGAAATCTGAAGTAGAAGGTGCTGATAAACTTACTTATGATAAAACGCGTTTTAACGATATCGAGGCGCCAGTTTCTCCTGAAGGAATGCACAATAAACTAGGGGAAATCGACTATACAAAAACAACAGGTAAAGTTTATCTAGTAGAAGAAACAGCTGATGGGCAATACGGGAAATTCGTAGAAACTAACGGAGTATCTAGTGATGAAGATGCAGTTGCAAAATGGAAAGCTGGAGAAGCTACAGCTAAAGATTTCACAAAAGCTAATGTAACACTGCAAAAAGGTGATACAGTTCTTGTTCTAGATAAAGATACTTATGCAGTAGGTGAAGGTAAATCTGTAAAAAAAATAACAAAAGGAACGATTACTTTCTCCCCGACGGATCTTACAGAAATAACTAAGAAAGATAGAAAAGGGGATTTTCCAACGTACATTACAAATGATTATACTTTTGATGGATCTATAAAAAATCATTATTTCTTACCTGGACCAGATGGAGTTTATGGGACTGCTGACGATATAGAGAAAATACCAAGTGAATCTCCAACTTATGCTTTAATCGGATTTGGGACTGGATATGATGGTGTTTTAGCTGAAAATGTCGAAACAGGTGAAGAGTTTGGTCCGGAAAGAATTGATCCAACTAGATCATCTTTAAAAGATGTTTTGAAAAATTATACGATTGCGAATTATAAACTTTTAGACTTTTTAGAAGGTAAAGCAATAAATACAATCGAAAGAGAGAAAGTTCAGGCGGCTAAAGCACGTCTAGATGCTCATCTTAAAAAACTAGAGGATGATATTCAATCTGGCAAGCTTGATATGGGATTA
Organism: Gemella sp. 20925_1_85; assembly: GCF_041433735.1. Taxonomy (NCBI): domain Bacteria; kingdom Bacillati; phylum Bacillota; class Bacilli; order Caryophanales; family Gemellaceae; genus Gemella; species Gemella sp. 20925_1_85. The sequence goes on from NZ_JAPWCC010000010.1 coordinate 6,376, forward strand.
TTGAAAACTAGACAATATAAAAATAAAATTGTATTGCATTCGCCTATAAATGTGGATAAAGGTTTTGCTCCTGACGACAAACTTAGAGAAGCATTATCAAATTTCTCTAAAATTGTTGGAGATTTATCGGTTATTGCAAGTGAACCTACAGATACTACAGAACTGCAAGATGGTAGGTATAGAGAAATCCACACAACTACAGAGTATAAATATTCGTCAGAAGGACCTAATGCTTATCTTGATGTTGTAACAACTAAACATATTAAAGAATATATAGCATATGACGGGAAACCTGATTTCTTCATTGATTTAATTATAGATGAACCAGACAAGGTAGAAGAAGTAACAACTTTAGTTAACAAAGGTAAGGTTGAAATTGCTGCTGATGGTACAGTAACAGTGACGGGTGATACTAAAGAAACAGATGAAAAATATATTCCAACAACAACGGTTGGTGATAATAAATATATTGTTACTGGTGATACAGGGGAAAGAACTCGTACAAGAACAACTGAATCAGCAACATTTACTAAAAAAGAAATTATCACGCCGATCCGTGCTTACAAAGTAATGGGTGAAGAAAAACCAGTAGTAACGCATTATTACAACTTAAAAATCACAAAAGAAGAAGCGGGTACTGCGACAGCTACTAAACAAGGTAGCGTTGTTATCAAGTATGTAACTACTGATGGAAAACAATTAAAATTAGAAACTGATAAAGAGAATGTAACGCTTGAAACAAAAACGATTGTAAGTCTATATTCAGGTGAAACAAAAGTTGATGAACGTACAGATATCGCAACTGTAGAACAAAACTACGACACAACTCCAAAACAGTACCCAACATTAGTAGATTCAGACACTGGATTTACATATGAGTATGTAGGTCTAAAACAAGGTTCTCCAGCAGCTAGTGGTAAAGTAGTAGAAGGAACAACAGAAGTTGTTTACGAATACCGTCTAGTAAGTGAAGAAGAGAAAACTCCGTCTAAATCAGTTGCGACTAAGACAGGTTCTGTTGATGTAAAACATGTTGTAATCAATGAAGATGGAAGTTTAAAAACTTTAAAAACAGAAGTCGTAAAAGATAAAGTACCAGTTGAATATGAAGATACGTATGTAACTTACTCAAAAGGTGTAAAAGTATCTGAACGTAAAGAAAAACGTGCAGTTACAGAAAAATATGACACTACTGATAAACAATATCCAACGCTAAAAGATGAAGTAACAGGTTTAGTTTATAAATATGTAGGACCAACATCTGATTCAGCTCCAGCGACAGGAGACGTAACTGAAGGTGAAAAACATGTTATTTACAGTTATGTATTAGATAAAAAAGAAGATGCAACACCGACAGTAACTGAAGCTAAAGGATCAGTAGTTGTTAAGTACGTAGATGTTGATGGTAATGAAATTAAAGATCCAGAAAATGTAGTGACGGATGCAGTTGTTAAAACAACGAAAACATACGCTATTAAATCAGGTGATGTTGTATTATCAACACGTGATGAAGTAACTGAAAATGATGTGAACTATAATGCAACTGAGAAGAAAGTTGATATAATTAATAAAGATGGTAAAAAATATGTCTTCCGTGGAGTGTATGAAGTTTCTGATAAATACAATAACGTATTAGAAGAAACAGGTAGGGTGAAAGAAGGAACTACAACAGTTGTATACCAATACGATTACGTTATTCCGGTAGATCCAAACAAACCAAATAGCAATACTTCGAATCCTCCAAAACCAGGAGGTGGAACACCGGATAATCCACCAACGCCTTCTAATGGGGAGGTAGAACCTCCACAACCAGAAAACGGAATACCTAATAAACCTAATACTACTCCAAATACTCCAAAACCGGAGGATAAAATTCCTAACGATCCAAAAGGTCGTACATACAAAGATTTAGGTGTATTAAAAGAAGTTAAACGTAATATCACTTATGTTTATGAAAATGGACCAAAAGCAGGACAAGAAGCAAGCACGCCGGTTAACCAAAATGCTCGTTTCACAAGAACTGCCGAAATCAACAGTAGAACAGGTGAAGTAGTCTATACAAGCGAGTGGACTAAAGAACAAAAACTTGCTGAAGTAGTATCACCAGAAATCAAAGATTACACTGTAGATAAAGTGAAGGTAGATGAATTAACTGTAACGCATGAATCAAAAGATTCAGCGGTTGTAGTTAAATATTCTCAAGTTTCATCAGTAAGTAAACGTGATTACGCTAAAGATAAAAAAGGAACAGTTATTGTTAAATACGTAGATATTAATGAAAACTTCCTTGCGGATGATGTAGTAGTTAAGAACAATGTAATAGTAGCTGAAGCGACAACTACAACTACTGGGGACAAAGAAGAAACTACATACAAAGCTACAGGAGAAGAGTATGCTGTGACAGCTCCTGAAACAATCGTAGTAGACGGGGTAACGTTCAAACTGAAACGTGTACTTCCAGCAGGAGATAAATTCGAAAATACTGTAGACGAAAAAGGTCTGGTTAAAGAGGGTGTAACTACTATTGTTTACCAATATGTAATGCAACTTTCTGCTCCATCTGTCGATAAACCAGAATATGAAGGAGGAGTAACTCCGTTAGACCCACCTACAGTAGATATTCCTGAATACGAAGGGGGAGTAGTTCCATTAGATCCACCAATAGTGGATAAACCTGAGTTTGAAGGAGGAGTAGTTCCGTTAGATCCACCGATTGTGGAAAAACCAGAACTTAAGATTCCTAGAGAACCAACCCCAGCGCCTAAACCAGAGCTGATGCCTGTACCAAAACCAACGCCGGAAGTACCGGTTAAACCTGCAGTAACTGCACAGGTGAAACGTTTAGCGAACACAGGTAGCGAAACATCTAATGCAACGGTATTAGGATTCGGTGCTCTAATCGCAGGTATAGCTTTAGCTGTAAGAAAACGTCAAAATGAAAAATAATAAGTTTAAAAGATGATTAATTTCATTATGTAAATCACAGGGCGCTCTTGGATGGAAATCCAGGGGTGTTTTGTGTTTATAGATAGTGTGAAGTAATGTTGTCGAATATTTGATAAAAATTATTTAATGTGTTAAAATTGAAAACGTATTACATAGATATTTAGAAAACATCTAGATGCTAATTTAGTGATTTCTTGTAATTGGAAAGATGTAATAAAGAAACGTAATAAAATAACAAAGGGGAAAATTATGTTTAAAAATATTAAAAAAGAGAAATTTTCGCTAAGAAAGTATAAAAATGGTAGAACTGATTCAAAATTAATTGGAGCGATAACGATTTTAGGTATAGCGATGTTAGCTGGAGGTGGAACTGCATCTGCCAATGTAAGTTCTGGTACACAGAATGAAACAACGCTTGTAAGTAAATTTGAAAAAGTTTCATCGAGTGCAAAAACGACCTTTACAGATGATCAAAATCCTGCGAAAAAAGTAACTGTTGATGCGGTGGCTGACATACGATATAATCGACCTGCTAAAGCAAATCAAAACACAGGAGATGTTGATGGTACAGATTCTGTAAAATTCAAATCTAATGCAACCGTTAATTATCTATTGGAAGATGATAATTCAACACTAAAAGATTCGAAAAAAGTAGCTGGTGAAGAAGGGATAGTATCGACTCCTTATGATAAAAAAGGAATTGCTTACGATACCGATGGGAAAGATTATCGTGAATCAACTGTAGAAAAAACAGGTACCGCTATAGATGAAGATGCAGGTAAAGAAGCGGTAATCCAAGCTAATAATAAAGAATACAAATGGATTCGTTCGGAAGTAGTAGATGCGAATAAAGCAACTTATGACAAAACAAAATTTAATGATATAGAAGCACCTGTTTCTCCAGAAGGGATGCACAACAATCTAGGAGAAATCAACTACGGAAAAATTACAGGAAAAGTGTATTTAGTAGAAGAAACTTCAGATGGGCATTACGGGAAATTCGTAGAAGCTAGTGGGGTATCTAGTGATGAAGATGCAGTTGCGAAGTGGAAAAATGGTCAAGCAACAGCTAAAGATTTCACGAAAGAAAATGTGACTCTTAAAGAAGGTGATACTGTTCTTGTTATGGATCGTGATACATATGCTCATGGGAGTGGAACGAGAACTGTTAATACAGTGAAATATAGACGAGAAAAAATTCCTGCGACACCAGAGTATAATAAAACTGAACCGTATGTCAGAGAAGAAGGGGTTCAAGGATATCCATCTTATGCGTTTTGGGATCAACCTCTAACTGGAGAGTATCCGACGATAGGTGAGGATAGAATCTTCGGAACAGTAGATGATGGTAAAGTTACATTTAATAATGAAACTACTTTATTTTATTCTAATAGTTCGAAAAGTTTTCCTCCAGGAATAACTGATCCGAAGAATCATAATTTTAAAAAAGAATCTTTAAAAGAAATTTTAGAAGTTATGCATTCTGAAGTATATGGAATATTAGAATATTTCAATCAAAATGCAAAAAGTGATGAGGAAAAACAAGATCTAAAAGCTAGAAAAGCTAAGCTTGATGAGAATATCGCTAGTACAATAGAGATGATTAAACAAAATAATATTGATATAGCGATAGAATCAGAGCGAGGAATAATGTTTTTCCAACAAAATAAAGAAGCTCTTGAAAATTTAAGAAAACATATTGAAGAAGGGCAAAATGTATTAAAGGATTTATCTGTAACAGCGGGTTCTACTCAGAGAAATGTTGATCAATATGATAATCATAAAAATGTGACAGAAACAAAGAAAAATTATTTAAAATTTGGCTTTGATAGAGGTATACAAAAAGGTTATACACTATCTTATCATAAAGATGCAGAGCCAGAACGTTATAGCGATTGGGAAAAAGTTAATCCTGAGGTTGAAACAAGAGAAGATTCTGTATATGCGAATAAAGGTATTGTGACAATCTCTGACGATTTGAGTAATATTAATGTTGTTAATGAAAATTCAACTACTAATGAGACTGAATTTACTAAGAAAGATGTAGCAACTAAAGAGGAAACAAATTACGTAGTTAAAGAAATAATTACACCGATTCGTGCTTATAAAGTTATGGGAGAGGGGAAAACGGTAGTTAATCATTATTACAGATTATCTACAAGACTATCGGATGTACCTGTAAAAATTGAAAATACAAAAGTAGGATCTGTTAGTGTGAACTATGAATCTGAATCAGGAGAAATTTTAAAAGAATCGGAAGTACTTTCGTCAAATGTACCTTATGAAAAAGTGAAAACGTATGATGTTCTTTCAGGTTCTACAAAAGTAGGGGAAGAGAAAGTTACAGAAAACTTAGAACCGACTTATGATGCGACTGCGAAAAGATATAAAACAATTCTAGGTGATAAAACAGGATTTACTTATGAATATCTAGGGCTAAAAGAAGGTTCAGCGCCTGAAGAAGGAATAATCAATAAAGAAAAAACACAGGTTACTTATATTTATCGCTTAGTAACTAAAGAAGATCCGAAACCTACAGCAAAAGAAGTGTTAGGTTCTGTAGTTGTTAAGTATGTTGACGCAGAAGGAAATGAAATCAAATCAGCTGAAACATTGGTAAAAGATGCTGTATTAAGAGCAACTTACACGTATACTACAAGATCAGAAGATAAAGTAGTATCGACTAGAGAAGTAGTTAAAGAGTTTACTGTGCAAGACTATAGTACAAAAGAAAAAATAGTGGAGAAAATAACAACGGCAGATGGGAAAACATATAAATACCATGGAGTTTACCCAGTTTCGACTAAATTTAATAATGTAACTGCAGAAACAGGGAAAGTTGTAGAAGGAACGACGACGGTAGTCTATCAATATGATTACGATATTCCTGTAAAACCAACTTGGCAAGTACCGTCTGATGCACCGAAAAATGAAGTACCAGAATATAAAGGTGGAGTATCACCTATAGAACCCCCGGTGTTAGAAGTTCCTGAATTTAATGGAGGAGCATCATCGATAGAACCACCAGTACTAGAGGTTCCAGAATATGAGGGTGGAGTATCACCTGTAGAGCCACCAGTATTAGAAGTACCTGAATTTAAAGGAGGAGTTCCATCAGATAGACCGACTATATTAGAAGTTCCCGAATACAGAGGTTCATTTGTCGAACCTATACCGAATCCTAAAGAAAAACTTCAAGCTTTACCGACTGTAGAAGATCTTGAGGAAAGTATTGCAACACTAAGTACTGATGAGAATAGAAAAAAATCAGAGAGATTACCTAATACAGGTAGTATTTCATCTGATACAACGACTCTAGGGATAACGGCAATATTTGCGGGAATTATTCTAGCGAGCAGAAAACGTCAGAAAGAAAAATAAAGAATGACTTATAAATCTATGTGTTGAGCATGTATAGATTTAGTTTACATAAATGGATGTCATCTCGTATTGTACGGGAAACATCCATTTTTTTAATTGGTTTTCTATAGTGAAAAGTTATAAAAATATTGATAAAATAATGAAAAGTAAAGAGGTCCCTATAGTAAGTAAATATCTTTTTAGAAAATAATGTATGGAATTTATTTATTATTTCCATAAAAGCTCAGAAAATGTTGGTAAACAAGCGAATTTACTGTTGAAAAGTGATAGAAAATGAAAATTGAATTTTAATGCCTATACATGTATAAATAATATAACTATTATTGTATTTTTAGTAAAAGTAAAAAATATTATTTAATTTATGTTACAAAACGCTTAAATAATTGATGTATAGGCTTTTTTAATATATAATAAGAACATGGAATGACACAGTCTAAACTTATTAATTTTACCACTTTAATAACTTACGAAAGTTTAGATATTAATTTCACGTGTGTAAAAAAATATTTAATTATATTCGGCCAACATTAAAGTGAAAAATTAATAATTTTGTGAAAAGATATAGGGGGATTTATAGCAGAGTTATTATTAATTCTATAGTGTGGTACGATACAGTCATTATGATTTTATTTTTAAAGAAAAAGGAGAAGGTTATGTTTAGTAAGAATAATATTAAAATGAACGACAAAAAGCAAGCTGAGAAGATTAATCAGTATGGTATTAAAAAGTTTAATGCCGGAACTGCATCAGTATTAATAGCTTCTGGTTTCTTATTCCTTGGTGGAGCAGCTCAAGCAGCGGAAACTACTAAGCAAGAAACACCAGTTGAAACTACTGCTAATGACAAAACTACCGAAAAAGTAGAGACGCCTAAAGCAGAAGTAGCTGAGAAAACAGCTGAAAAAACAGTTGAAAGCACAGTAGTTAAAACTAGTGCTGTTAAAACAAAACTACAAGAGAAGATTAATCGTTTAAACGATTTATTCGTAACTCTTGCAGGGCGTGAACTATCAGAAACTCAACAAAAATTAACTGTTGATGCGGCGATAGAACTTAATAAAGCTAAAGACCTTATTGTTGATGAAAATGCAACTCAAGCACAGGTAAATGCACAAACAGTTACATTAGAAAACTCAATCAGCTTCCTTAACAAATCTCTAGAAGCTAAAAAAGTTGAAGACAAGAAAGTTGAAGACAAAAAGGCTGAAGATAAAAAAGAAGTTAAAGAAACTAAATCAGCAAAAGAAGAATTAGAAAAAACTATTTCAGAAGCAAAAGTTATTAACCAAACTGCAACTGCATTTGCCGAGAAATCAGTAAAAGAAGAATCTAAAAAAGCTGAAATCAAAGCAGCGGTAGCAATAGCGAAAAAACAAATAGCTAAAGCTTTAGGCGTATTCAACTCTGATTCATCAACTAAGAGTGATTCAGAAAGAGAACGTAAAGAGTTAGAAAGAGCTATCGAAGCTGTTTATGCAACAATGCAACGAGCAGGTCACCGTGGTAAGTTAGAAGGGTTATTAGCAGATGCTGCTTCAACAACTGTTAATATTAGTAACCCAATAAACAAAGTTGTTGTTAACAACGTTGGTGCTATCACTGACGAAGAAGCGCGTGCGATTGAAAAAGAAATTCGTACAGCAAATCCAACTTTAACAGCTGAAGATAAAATTGAAGTTAAACGTCAAGGGAATCTTGGTCAACCTGTAGCGACAATAACATTAGCAAACGGAAGAGTAGACCAAAATGGTAGTAAGACACATGGGTTTGCAATTTCTGATGTTTCTTATGGTTCGGCTGGTGAGAAAAACTACAGTCAACTTCGTGAAGCAATTAACTGGTTTGACTTTGCTACAGCATCTATTACATATAATGATGGAACAAAAGTTGGTCCTGTTGAATACGTTGATAATCCAGCTATGGTAGATTTCACTAGTTCTAAAGGTCGTCAAGAACGTGGACGTTTTACAATGGTTCGTACAGTTCTTGAGTCGACTACACACCCAGAATTAGTAGGTAAGAAAACTAACGATCCAGCATTCTTAGCGTCTGGACTAGCTAAATATACGTTATGGAAAACATATAATGATGTAAAAAATGAAGTACAAAAGAATCAATCTAGTGGTCGAGGAAATAATGAAATATTCGAAGTTCTTCAAGAAGGTATGCGATTTGATGTACCAACCAAGGTAAAAGGATATACATTAAGTGCAACGGTAAGTTCTCTTTCACGTAAGAAAGTTACAACAGAAACATATACTTTAAATAAAGCTAATGGCGAACCTGAGAATATCAATAGAAGTCCGGTTGATGGTGTTGTTCAACGTGAAGATGTCATTGTTACAAGACAAGATCCAAACTGGAGTCATTTAAGATTAGCAGGATTTGAAACTAAATATGAGGATTCAAGAGGGATAACTCGTGAACGATTAACAGCCTTTGCACCAGCCTATGATGGTGGTAACGTTGGGGTTAAATTCCAATTATCTGCAACATATAATGGTCGTCCAGTAGCTGTTAATGCCATTGCCGTTGATTCAGAAGATTTAAGTGTGGCAGAATTTACACAATTCGAATCTGATGGAACGCCTTGGGAAGAGTTCATGCGTTTAAATAAAAACAAAACAAACTCTCAAGGTTTATTCCCAAATAGAAATGTTGACCATAACTTTACATATACTTTTGATAGAAAAACAGACACTAAGTTAACTACAGGTTATAACCTTTCTGAGTGGGCTAACAAAACAGAAACAGGTTATGGTAGTCAATTATTTGGACCTTTTGATTCAGGTATTAATAGGGGATATGATCTTCCTATAGGGCTTTCTCAAAATGTTGAGAACTTAGGAGTCTACATTAATGCCAATGGTAGCCAATCAGCAACTGTAGGTTTTGTTATTTATGACGGAGGAGATGCCTCATCTTCTTATGGTTCTGCACAACATATTATAGGTAACTTTAATAGTGAGAAAAATGGAACACAAGTAGTTCATACTCAACCATATTTAGGAGATGTTCCTGCAGATTCAGACTTCCGAACAACGATAGGAGAACCAAACGGAGCCTGGGTGCTTGATGACTTAGTTAACTCAGAAGACTATAAAGAAATTAGCCTTGTAAGTGGTACAACTAAAGTTACTAACTCTAAAGGTCAATCAGGAACATACTTGTTAGATGGTAAAAATCCAGTAATTCGTATGGAAGATGGAACGCAAGTAGCTATTAAAAATGGTGAAATACTTGCTACAGCGAATACGTTAAAAGGTGGGGATGGTCTTCCGATTAAGGGGTTATATAACCAAGCGACACGTGGTCTTGGTGTTGGTAACTTACCTGATGAAGGAGAAGGGCAACTTTTAGATTCAAGAGTAGCGACAAAATATACGCTTCGTCGTGCAAGTGAAAATGAGTATGTACTAAAAGGTGTAAAAGTAAATCGTGGTGTTAATAATGATGTAGCATATGTTCGTGGATGGGTTGACTTTAATGGTAATGGTAAATTTGATCTTTACGAATCATCTGAATTAGTAACAGCAAATGCTGATGGAACATACGATATTACATTTAAGAATACTCCACAATTATTAAATACATCTGTAGACAACCTTGGAGTTCGTTTGCGTGTATCTGTAGATAAGAATGATTTGAGGTTACCTACAGGATTAGCATCCTCTGGAGAAGTGGAAGACTTTGTTGCTAATGTTATTCACCAGCCGCGTGGAACAAGTCATGTAACTAAAGGGTTACAAGGTCAAAAACAAGAGGTAAATTTACCTACAAATGCAATGTTCACTGCAAGCGGTAAAACAATAGTATCTAACTACAAACAATGGGCTCAAATAGATAATAATACAGCACCTAAGATGGTGTTAAACGATACAGTTGTTAAATCTGAAGAACCAACAGGTAAAACTGTTGAGGTGAAAGACAACCTAAGTCAAACAATTTATAATGGTACTGAGGTAGTCGTTAAAGATGCAAGAGGAAATACTCTTGGTACAGCTGTTAAAGTAACGAATAAATTAACAGGAAGAGCAGAATATTATTTATCAGAGTATACTGAATATGATACAGCAGGTAACAAGGTAGGGGTTTATAAACTTAACGAAGGCTCTACAGAAGGAAAAAATATCCAGAATGGTTCGTTAAATTATACAAAAATTTCATTCCAACCAGAACCTGGTTATGTAGGTACAGCTAAAGGGGTTGCTATCCGTGCATGGGATGATAATGGTAGTCATACAGGATGGGAAGCTACTGAAGATACAATTAGAGATTCATTAACTAGTACAAATCTTGCAGATAAAGATAAAATATTAGAGAATACAAATAACGGTACTAACGGCACTAAGACTATGGATACTAGCTATATTCCAACTGTTATCGATGTTCGTCCAGTAGGTGAAGACACAACTACAACGGATAGTCAAGGTAAAAAACAAAGTGCAAAACCACAAATCCCGGTTTATGGAACAGTCGAAACTGAAACAGGGGACAGAATAACTGACTCTAAATATTCATTTGAAATTTTAAATAAAAAAGAAAAAATAAGATTGGCAGATACATTAGAAAGTAAGAAAGTTACTTATGATAGTGATACTGAAGTAAGTAAACCTACTACGATAACACTAGCAGATGGTAAAGTAGTTACATACACACCTGATAAAGAAAAATTACCTGTACGTGCAAAAATTGCAGAAGATGCTGACGTAGTTGTTACAGGTACTGGATCTGTTGTGTTGAATAATGTTCGACTTGTTACTGGAAAAACTATCCCAGCGGGATCTAGTCCAGTTGATCCTCATCCTGTTACAGCAGACACGGTTGTTACTCTAGCCAACGGTACAGAGACTACTATTCCTGCCGGAGGAAGAATTCCAACAGGAGCTAAACTTAAAAATTCACTAGTGTCGACAGCTAATAATACTTGGAATAATGTTACTTATAATACAGGTGATACTATTCCACGTGAAAGTGGAGGAAAAATTCCTACTTTGGCTAAAGAAACATCTATAAGTCAAATTGTAGCAAAAGGAGATGTTGTAAAAATTGATGGTAAATATCGTGCAACTAACACGATTCCAGCAGGAACTACTATCAAGAAAATATTACCATTAAACCAAGTTGTATTACCAAGTGCAACACACCTTGATCCTGTAACAGGAGCAATAACTGAGGTGCCACGTAGCTATGATTTAGCTAATACCAATGATTCTAAAGTAACAATCACAGGTGAAGGGGTATACGAACTTGTAAAAGATTCAAGTGGAAAACCAACAGGTGAAGTTACGTTCACGCCAGAACCAGGATTTGTAGGTCGAGGAACAGGTGTAGATTTAGTTCAACCAGATATCGACTATAATGATAAGGTTCCAGGAGATCCAGTTACAGAAAAATACGGTACTGACTATGGTAGAGCTAAATATACACCAATTGTAACACCGGATACTAAAGCATCAATTACACGTACAATTCATTATGTTTATGAAAGTGATAATGATGCAACAGCAACTAGTCAAGATTCATATAAAAATAATAATCCGATTTTATCAATTAATAATGAGCCAGTAACACGTTCTCAAACATTAAACTTTAATCGTACTTATAAAATGTTCGATGAAGATGGTGTTTTAGACCAACCAATGGTAGCAGCGAATACAGTGAGAGATGTGAATGGAACACAATATACAGCCGGTACTGAAATACCTAAAGGTACTAAATTCTCTCAAGGGACATTGATTATTTCTGATTGGAAACATGGGGAAAATAATGAAGTAATGAGTAGTATAGTTTCTCCTACTGTAAAAGGTTATACAGCAAATGTTGTAACTTTAGGATATAACGCTCCGAATGCGACAGGAGAAATGGCTCATATTAAAGACGCGAAGGATATCGGTGCTTATAAGCCGGTTACTGGAAATACAAAAGATGTCGGAACGTATAAACCAGCCTCTTCAGCAATAAGATCAGATGATAAAGATAACTTCGATATGTATGTTGTTTATAAAGCGGATAAACAAAAAGCGAATGTTACTTACATCGATTTAGATGCGACAGGTGATGCTCGTATTCTTGAAGTGCAAACAGCAGTAGCGACTCCTACTACAGGTGCAGACGCAAAAACAACTTATAGTGTTGAGAAACTTCAAGGTAAATCACATACAACAATTCCTTATTCAACAGCGGAAACAATCAAAAAATACGAAGCTCTTGGTTATGAATTAGTAACAGATGACTACACAAATGATGCAGAGGGAAATGCTATCTCAGGTGGACGTAAGTTTGATGATGATAAAGATGTAGACCAACCATTTAATGTGTATCTTCGTCATAAAAAAGTTCTTCGTAAGATTAAAGATACTCAAGAAGTAACTCGTACTATTGAATATAAATATGCAGATACCGATGAAGTACCAGCAGATAAACGTGGAAAAACAGCTGCTTCAACAGTTACAGAAAAATTAACTTATGAGCGTGACCGTACAATTGATCACGTACTTGCAGCGAAAGAATATCCAACACAATATGCAGCTTACAAAGCAGTAGCGGATGCTAACCCTTATGGTTCTGATGCTGAATTTGCAGCTCGTAAAACATTCTATGATCACATTACAACAAAAGCGATAGCGGCAGATGCAACACCTGCACAAAAAGCAATTGTAACATTTGGACCATGGACTCCTAAAGGAGGAGAAGCAACGGGAATTACATTATCGGATGCAGAAAAATCTAAAGATGATAAGTTTAACCTAGTTAACTCTCCAGATGTAACTGGATATGCTCCAGATAATGCGACTGTAGAAGCAACTACATCGATTGATGCAGAAGCACCTGATTATAAAGTTACAGTTACGTATACACCAGCGCCACAAAAAGCGGTAGTTAAATTCGTAGAAGTAGATGCTACTAATACTAATAAAGTAATTACTCCAGGTCTTGCAGAGCCAGTTGTTGTGACAGGTAAATCAGAAGCGGCTTACCCAGCTACAACAGCGACTTCAGTAACTGATAAGATTACTGAGCTTGTTAAGAAAGGTTACGAACTAGTAAATAACGGATTTGTATCAACAGATAAATTTGATAAAGATGCTGCAGTTGATCAAGAATATGTTGTGAAATTCAAAGCTAAAGTAGTTGATATTCCATCATTTGATCCAACTAAACCAGTAAGTAACGATAATCCAAAACCAACGCCAGGTGTAACACCAATCGATCCAAATAATACAGGTGGACCAAAATGGACAGAAGAATTAATCAACGCTATAAAAGTACAAGAAGAAGTAACACGTACAATTAAGTATGTATACGAAGACGGTACACCAGTAGCGGAAGCTGATTTAGCAAGTGTAGCTGATAAAAAAGTTAAAACACTTAAATTCACTCGTCCTGGTAAGATTAATGTAGCGACAGGAGAAATCACATATGGAGATTGGTCGGCGAACCAAACATTTGAAGCAGAAACCTCTCCAGTATTAGAAAAATACACGGCGGCAGTTGCAGGAGTAACTCCAACAACAGCTAATGTGCCAGAGAAAACTGTTGCGGCTACAGATAAAGACTTTGAAGAAGTAGTAGTTTATAAAACTAAACTAATCACAGTTGATCCAAAAGCTCCGGGTTATAAAGAACCTAAGAAAGATGAACCTATTAATCCAAGTGATCCAAATGGACCAAAATGGACTGATGAGTTACTAGCAAAACTTAAAAACACTGAAAAAGTAACACGTACAATTTCATACGTTTATTCAGAGGATACAAACAAATTAAATCAAGCTGAAAAAGACGGAAATAAAGGTGGAGCTAATGTTGTTAAAGATAACACTGAAGTTACTCCATTTGTAACTGAAGTTAACTTCAATCGTGTTGCTAAAGTAAACCCAGTAACAAATGAAATTACTTATGAAGATTGGAAGCCAACAACACCAGCTGGTGCAACAGCCCCTGACGATACATTAGAAGGAAAAACAACTATTCCAGTTATCCCAGGATATGTAGCAACGGGAGATGTAGAAGCATCTAAGAAAGATGTAACATCAGTTAAAGCAGAAGATAAAGATATTACGGATAAAGTAGTGTATGAAGCCCTAGGTAAATACGTACCAGTAGTACCAGTAGGATTCACACCACCAACAATTCAAAATCCACAATATCCAAACAACAATGATGATCCATCTAAACCAGGGGATCCAACGACTACAACAACGATTCCATACGTACCAGGAACAACACCAGTAGGGCCAAATGGACAACCGTTGACACCGAAGAATCCTAATAACAAGGAAGAAGGTTACTTACCGCCAGCTCCAACTACACCAACTGGAGATACAACAATTACGTACGTTAAAGACGGTACTCAAATTGCGGTAACGAAATTTGTAGATACAACTGGTAAAGGATTAGAACCTTCAGTAGTAGATACAGGAGATACAGGGAAAGCCTTTACTAAAGATGCTGATGTAACTGCGACAATCAACAAGATTTTAGCTCGTGGATATGAAAAAGTTGAAAACAAAAACGGTGAAACGCCATATCCGACAGAAGCAACAGCTAGAGTATTCGACGCAGATGCATCAACAAACCAAGAATATACAGTAACATTCAAACCTATTATTAAAGATGTACCAACAGATCCTAACTCTGAAAAACCGACTCCAGGTCAACCAGTAGTTCCAGGTGATAATAATGGACCAAAATGGCCAGAATCAGTTAAAAATCTAAAAACTACAGATACAGTAAAACGTACAATTAAGTACGTATATGAAGATGGAAAACCAGTAATAGATCCAGCAACAGGTGCACAAAAAGTAGTAGAACAAACTGTAGAATTCACACGACCAGCGAAAGTAAACTTAGCGACTGGTGACATTACATACGGAGATTGGACACCAGCGAAAGAACTTGCAGCTGTAGCTTCACCAACAGCGATGGATATTCCAGAATTAGCTAACCATAT
Source organism: Gemella sp. 20925_1_85 (assembly GCF_041433735.1). Classification (NCBI taxonomy): domain Bacteria; kingdom Bacillati; phylum Bacillota; class Bacilli; order Caryophanales; family Gemellaceae; genus Gemella; species Gemella sp. 20925_1_85. Next base: position 21,656 of record NZ_JAPWCC010000010.1, read on the forward strand.
CGTAAGTACAGAAACAGTACCAGCGGTAACGGTAGAGGCAGAAGCAGAAGATATTACCGAAACAGTAATATACAGAAAAGTTAAACCGATAACGGTACAACCAAATGATCCAACACCGACGAAAGATACGCCTATTGATAAAGATAATCCAAATGGGCCAAAATGGACAGAAGAACTAATTAAGAAATTAGAAGACGCTCGTAAAGAAGAAGTAACACGTACGATTTCTTACACTTACTCAACAGATGAAAAAGAATTAAAAGAAGCCGATGCAGCTAAAAAAGGAACAAATGTAGCAGATGCATTCACAAACAGAGTAGAATTCAAACGCGCGGTAACAATTGATCCGAAAAATGGAGAATTCACATACGGACCATGGGTAGCTACAAATGACGACACTACATTAGAAGGAAAAGCAGAACTTCCAAAAGTAGAAGGATACATAGCAACAGGAGACGTAGACTCATCTAAGAAAGATGTAACAGGAGTAAACGCAACTGACAAAGATATTACGGAAAAAGTAGTGTACAAAGCACTAGGTAAATATGTACCAGTAGTACCAGAAGGATTCGACAAACCGAATATCGATAAACCGCAATATCCAAACTCAGACGATCCATCTAAACCAGGAACACCAGAAACAGTGATTCCTCATGTACCAGGAACAACACCGGTAGGACCAGATGGGAAACCATTAACTCCGAAAGATCCGAATGATAAGACTAAAGGATACTTACCACCAGCGCCAACAGATCCAACGAAAGATACATCAATTATCTACGTTAAAGATGGTTCACAAATAGCGGTAACGAAATTTGTAGATACAACTGGAAAAGGACTAGAGCCTTCAGTAGTAGATTCTGGAGATACAGGAAAAGCCTTCACTAAAGATGCAGAAGTAACTGCAACAATCAATAAGATTTTAGCTCGTGGATATGAAAAAGTAGCTAACGTAAACGCAGGTGAAAAAGACTATCCATCAACAGCCGCAGAGAAAGTATTCGACGCAGATGCGAAAACAAACCAAGAATTCACAGTAACATTCAAAGCAAAAGTAGTTGATATTCCATCATTCGATCCAACAAAACCAGCAAGCAATGATAATCCTAAACCAACTCCAGGTCAACCAGTAGATCCAACAAAACCAGATGGACCAAAATGGCCAGAATCAGTTAAAGATCTGAAGACTACTGAATCTGTAACACGTACAATCAAGTATGTATACGAAGATGCAACTCCGGTTGGTGACGATAAACTTGGAACAGCGGTAGCAGGTAAGAAAGTTCAAACACTTGAATTCACAAGAACAGCAAAAGTTAACCTAGCGACAGGTGAAATTGAATACGGAAAATGGACACCTAAGACAACAGATGGATTCGAAGCTGTAGCAACTCCAACGATTGATGGATATACATCAGCGTTGGTAAATAATCCAGCAACTAGCGATGTACCAGCGAAAACTGTAACAGCAGATGCAGAAGATTATGAAGAAGTTGTAATTTACAAAGTGAAACAAACTGTAATAGATCCGAATGATCCGAACTTTGATTCAGATAAACCGGTAAATCCAAAAGATCCAAATGGAAAAAAATATAAAGATCTTAAATTAAAAGAAGAAGTAAAACGTACAATTACGTATACTTATGCAGATGATGTAGCGGATGCTACTAAACGTGGAACTGAAGCAGAATCTAAATTTGAAACTACAGTAAGTTTCACACGTACAGCGACAGTAAATGGAGCTACAGGTGAAATTACTTATAGTGAATGGGCTGCTAAAGATAACGATACAACTCTTGAAGGTAAAGCTGTAGTACCAGTTAAAACTGGATATGTAGCAACAGGAGATGTAGAGGCATCTAAGAAAGACGTAACAGGTGTTAATGCAACAGATAAAGATATTGTTGAAAAAGTTATCTACAAAGATTTAGGTAAATTTGTACCAGTTGTTCCAGAAGGATTCACTCCTCCGACAATTGAAAATCCACAATATCCAAATAATCCAAAAGATCCAACAAAACCAGGTACACCTACAACTACGATTCCGTATGTACCAGGTACAACGCCAGTAGGTCCAAATGGTAAACCATTAACTCCGAAAGATCCGAATGATCCAAAACAAGGATATAATCCACCAGCACCAACGAACCCAACTGAAGATACTACAATCGTTTATGTGAAAGATGGATCTCAAGTAGCGGTAACACACTTCATCGAAGTTAACAATGCGACAGATAAAGTAGAAAAAGGTGGAGTGGCTCAATCAATCGTTGATACAGGAGATACAGGAAAAGCCTTCACTAAAGGTGCAGAAGTAGAGAAAACTATTGAAGCTCTGAAAGCTAAAGGATATACAGTAGTAGAAAATAACTACCCAACAGATGGTAAATTCGATGCAGATGCAACAACAAATCAAGAATATAAAGTTCTTGTAACAGTTAAACCAGTAACTGTAAATCCAAATGATCCAGCTCCGACTCCAGGAAAACCAATCGATCCAAATAATCCAAATGGACCAAAATGGACTCCAGATTTAATCAAAGAGTTAGAAGATGGACGTAAAGATGAGGTTAAACGTACAATCAAGTATGTTTACGCAGATGGTAAAGAAGCTGCTACTCCAGTAAAAGAAACTAAAGAATTCACACGTTCAGCAACAATTAACCCAGTAACTGGTAAGATTACATTTGGAGACTGGTCACCAGCTCAAACATTTGGAGAAGTAACTTCACCAGAGATTAAGAATTACACTCCAGATAAAGCAACGGTACCAGCTAAAGAAGTTGCAGCAGGAGCAGACGATGTAACTGAAACAGTAATCTATACTACAAAACCAGTAACATTAGATCCAACTAAACCAACGAATCCAAATACGCCGAATGTTACTCCAAAACCTGAAGATAAAGTACCAAACGATCCGAAAGGACGTACGTATAAAGAATTAGGATTAATCGAAGAAGTGACTCACACTGTTCGCTACAGATTAGCAGATGGAACGGATGCAGGTATCGAAGATAATGTGCAAACATTAACGTTTACTCGTACAGCTGACTTAGATCCAGTAACTGGAGCAATCTCTAATTACAGTGATTGGAAAGCAAAAGGTGATGATACAACAATCGATGCTGTGCCAACACCAGCTAAAGAAGGATATGTAGCTTCAGCGAAAGCTTCTACAGAACGAGCAAATGTTAAAGCTACGGATAAAGATAGTGAAGAAACAATTATCTATCGTAAACTTGGTTCTTATGTACCGGTAATTCCTGAAGGGGTAACACCTCCAGCGAATACTGACTTAACGCCAAAACCATATCCGAATGATCCGAAAGATCCTACAAAACCAGGAACGCCTACTGAAACACCAGTAGTACCATATATCCCTGGAACAACACCAATAGGACCAGACGGAAAACCATTAACTCCGAAAGATCCAAATGATCCAACAAAAGGATATGAAGTTCCAAAACAACCAGCAGATCCAACTCAAGATACGAGAATTACGTATGTTAAAGAAGGTTCTCAAGTAGCGTTAATCCACTTCGTTAAAGCGGACGGAACTGCAGTGCATGTATCTGTTGCGGAAGCAGGGGTTACAGGTCAAGCAATTAAGACTGCGAATGTCGATAAAGTAAAAGCTGATCTTGAAGCTAAAGGATATGAAGTTGTTGAGCCAACTGATCCAGCTTATACTGCAGAACGTGAAGCATTCTACGGAGAAGCAAATCGTAAATATGATGATAAAGACGATAAAGGTGCTAAAGGAATTAGCCAAGTTTACTACGTAATCGTTAAAGAAGGAATTACTCCGATCGATCCGGATAAACCTCTAACTCCAACGACACCAGATCTTCCAAAACCAGGGGATAAAGTACCAGGGGATCCAAAACAACGTACATTCGAACAACTTGGATTAATTGAAGAAGTAAATCGTACAATTAACTACAGATATGCTAATACTGACAAAGTAGAAGAAGCTAAGCGAGGAACAGAAGCTGCGGAAACTGTTAACCAAAAACTTCGTTATACTCGTAAAGGTGATCTAAACAAAGTAACAGGTGAAATCACTTATACTTCTGATTGGACAAAACCTCAAACGTTAGCAGAAGTAGTGTCTCCAGTAATCGAAGGATATGTTGCAGATATTAAAGCAGCAGAAAAAGTAGATAATGTGGCTTATAATGCAGCTGATTCTACAGTGAATGTTGTTTACTCACCGCTAGGTAAATATGTACCGAAAGTACCAGAAGGATTTGAAGAACCAAAACTTGACAAACCTCAATATCCAAACGATCCAAAAGATCCAACGAAACCAGGAACACCGACAACAGTGATTCCTCATGTACCAGGAACAACACCGAAAGATCCAAATGGAAATCCACTGAAACCAGTAGATCCAAATGATCCAACTAAAGGATATGTTCCACCGGCACCTGAAAACCCAACAGAAGATACAACGATTGTCTATGAAAAAGATACTCAAAAAGCAGTAACGAAATTCGTAGATCCAACTGGAAAACCAATTCCAGGAACTGTGACTATTGAAGAATCAGGTAAATCAGGTGAGCCATTAACAAAAGCAAATGATGTAACTGCTGAAATTGCTAAGTTAATCGCAAAAGGATATGATTTAGTAAGTAACAACTATGGTAAAGATAATGATGGAAACTTTGATAAAGACTCTAGCAAAGATCAAGAATACACTGTAGTGTTAACTCCTCATATTCAAGATGTACCACCGTTTGATCCGAAAGATCCAAATGATCCAAAAACACCGCAACCTGGACAACCAATCGATCCAAATAATCCAACAGGACCGAAATGGACAGATGAATTAATTAAACAATTAGAAACAACTCGTCACGTTAACCGTACAATTAAGTATATTGACGAAAAAGGAAATGAAGTATCTAAGACTGTTACTGATAAAGTAACGTTCACTCGTGGAGCTAAGTTAAATGTAGTTACAGGAGAAATTACTTATAACGAATGGACTGCGAAAGATAACGATACAACATTCGTAAGAGTAGTTTCACCAGTTGTTAAAGGATATATTCTAAAAGATGCTAAACAAGAAATAGTTCCAGCATCAACAGGATTAACTGCAGATTCTAAAGATGAAAACATCGAAGTAGTTTATATCAAACTTGGTTCATGGGTACCAAAAGTACCAGGAGGAGAAACTCCAATCGATCCAATCCCATATCCAACAGATCCAAATGATCCAACAAAACCAGGTACAGATAAACCAAGAGTACCTTATATCCCAGGAACAACGCCAGTGGTGCCGAAAGATCCAACTAAACCAATTAGTCCGGATAATCCACTAGTTCCATTAACGCCGGTTGATCCAAACGATCCAACTAAAGGATATGAAGTACCGCCAGTACCAACGGATCCAAGAGTAGATACACCGATCAACTACGTGACAGATAAGCAAAAAGCTATTACTAACTTTGCAGATGAAAATGGTAAAGTTGTATCAACTCCAGTAGTAGATGAAGGTGATTCAGGAGCTAACTTCAACAAAGATAAAGTTGATGAAGTAACTAAAACTATTGAAAAACTTGAAAAAGCAGGATATAGAGTAGTAAGCAATGACTTCCCATCTAAAGATACAGATAGAGTATTCGATAAAGATAAATCTGTAGATCAAATCTTTAATGTAAAAGTAGCTGAAAGAATTATTCCAGTTACACCAGGTAAACCAGTAGATCCAAATGATCCAAACTTACCGAAGAACCCAGATGGAACTCCAGTAACACCATCTACACCAGAACCAGGTAAACCAGTATTTCCTAACGATCCAAATAGCCCAGTATGGCCAAGTACTGTGAAAGATCTTGTAACTGAGAAATCAGCTACACGTACTATCAAGTATGTAGATCGTAACGGAAAAGAAGTAACTGAAACTCGTGTTGAAACAATCAAATTCACTCGTGATGCTAAGATTAACTTAGTAACAGGAGAAATCACATATGGAGAATGGACAACAGACCGTAACGACGATATCTTCAACGGATACCCAGTACCAGTTGTTAAAGGATACATCGCTAAAGATGGTGATCTAGAATCATCAACTAAAGATGTTAAAGTAACACCTGATACAATCAAGGATATCAACGAAACAGTTGTTTACGATAAGTTAGGATCATGGGTACCAAACATCCCAGGAACACCAACAAATCCAATTCCATATCCAAACGATCCGAAAGATCCAACAAAACCAGGAAGCGATAAACCAATCGTTCCTTACGTGCCTGGACACACTCCAATGGTACCTCAAGATCCAACAAAACCAGTTGGACCAAACAACCCATTAGTACCGTTGAAACCAGTTGATCCAAATGATCCAACTAAAGGATACGAAGTACCAAACGTACCGAACGATCCAACTAAGGATACACCAATCAGCTACGTTCCAGTACCACAACCAACGCCAAAACCAACTCCAGCACCAACGCCGGAAACTCCTAAAGCTCCAGAAGAACCAGTAGCGCCAAAAGCGCCAACTCAAGTTAAACGCCTAGCTAACACTGGTACAACTGAAACTAACACAGGGCTAGCTGGATTAGGAATGGCAATCTTCGGTGGATTACTTGCAGCAGTAAGACGTCGTAAAAACAACGAAGATTAAAAATAAATGGGAGTGACTCAAAAATCGTGATTTTTCGTAGAAATCGATTTTTCAGAGTCACCCCCACACAGTTTATTAGATATCTAAAAAGCTTTTATAAAGCGAATTTAGATATCAATAAACTACTGTGTCTATGAATTCTCATATACACTTTGTAAAAATTTAGGTCTTTTGGATTAGGCCGAGAATAAGACCCACTTTCGATACATTTCGAAGGTGGGTTTTATTGTAGTTATAGTAGTTGAATAGATTCCTCAGAGGTTAGTAGGTTGTTTTGTGAAATTCGGAACATGAATTCATTATTTGAAAGAAAATGAGATTATATATTATTAGAAAAACTACTATTAATGGAGTATAATAAAAGTGAAGAAGAAAAGAAGTATAGAAGGGGTTGTTAATTATGGAAAAAGTACAAGATGTTAATGCTCGTTTGTTAAGTGATTTATTGATGAATATGAAGGAAGCAGTGGAATTCATAAAGAAATTGCAAGAGTTACCCGAAAAAAACATAAAGATGATAGAAGTAGAATACTATTGTAATAATTGCAACAGATATTTTGATGCTGAAAGTCAAGGGTTTGGGTATCCAACGTGTCCGTACTGTGGTTCGGATAATGTTTCAGACTTCTAAGAAATTATAAAAATATATAATCCCAAAAAGGACAGAAAGTAAATTTTTACTTTCTGTCCTTTTAAACGTTCCATTAATTAAGATTTTATACTAAATAATAAAAAAAATCTAAGCAGCAAATTGCTGCCTAGATTTCATTTCCTATTTTTCTCTATATTCCGAATTTGACAAAGAGCCCCAAGCAAAATTAGCAGCAATCCCAGTTGAATAATGTATCTTCAAAGTCTAAGTTTGCTAATTTTTCTTTGTTGATAAAGAAGTTTGCCACTCCTGAATCTCCCCACATAATTAGATTATCTTTTGTGTTTGGATCCCATTCACTTTCTATTTGAAGAAGTAATGTGTCGTATGCTTCTTTATTCTCAGGATCACGAGGATCCCATTGAACGAATGTTGGATAACCGCCGATAGCGTGTTTAACGCCATCAAAAGCTTTAAATAGAGTTGCATAGACTTCACTATCAAGGTCTTCGTATAAATCTTCTACTTGTTCCTCTGGGAATAATTCTCGGATAGCGTCTTTTGCGATATCTTCGAATAAGAAGTCCGTAGCTGTAATTGTTGAAGTTCCTTTGTTGAAAGTTAACGCAAATGATGCATCTTTTTCTTGGAATGGTGAATAATCCTCGTCGTTATCTTCGCTAGGAAGACGATACTTACTTAGTACATCTCCGTTTGTTATGTTTTCGTCTATATCTTTGATATATTTTACAACATTAGTTCCTTTAGAATCTAATCCGAATGAATCATCGCGTGAAATCCAGAATTGTACTAATCCTTCTTTAGGATAAATATCATTTTCTGGAAGTTCAGTGCAGTTGATTTGAGCTAGAAGTGCAAGTTGATTGCCTTCTGCATCTACTGGTACCTCGGCATCTTTTGCGATGTACGGTACTCCTCCGAATTTACTAGTTTTAACATTAAGACCTCTATCTCCGTTGACAGAGATTCCGATATATTCTTTTGTATGTTCATTTTTAATTTTTTCTATAACTCTATTGATATTTTCAATTGTAATCATAAACCCCTCCGGTATATGTGCGTATTTTAATTTTTCTTTGAATAGAGTGTTATACCCTCGAATGCATAACACATGTAGAATAATTTCAAGTATATTTTTGTGGTGAAACTTTATAAAATTTGATTAAAAGTGCTTGCTTGATTGTCATTAATCAAATTGTAAAAAATTGTCTAGATATTGTACATAATAGTTAGATGTACAATATCCCACGCTTTCATTCTATCATACGTCTAGAGCTTGGTCAATAGAGCAGAGAGCCGTATTGTAAATATTTATACAAAGTATTGTTTGATAAAAATATGGGTGATAATTTCAATGTTCGAGATTTTTTTCAGAGTGGAGATATATCTATAATATTTGTTCCGTAATTTTGTAATTAGTGTAGTTTAAAAAATGCTATACTTCGGTTTTTATATAAAAATTATAGAATATAAAATAAATAATAGTTTGTATTTTTAGTCTAAATTAGTAAAAATAATTGTTTTATTAATGTAAAAAATATAATTTTATAGGTAAAATTAATGGATGAAAATCAGAAAGAATATTAGATAAAAACTTTATAATACCAAAGTTTTTCATGTGTTTAGTTTATGAAAGAAATTTAATCCGATTATATGTATATATTGGGTGTTTTGTAGAGTTATTAGTCCTCATAATCAGAAAAAAATTTTATAATAATTTTAGTTAATTATCAATTGAATATACAGGTGAAAACCTTCTGAAAAGCTGTTTCCAAGCTATTTTTCAGTATTTTCCAAAATAAAGAAGAATTATGGATATTGAATATCTATAGTTTTTTAAATAAAAAGAGGTAGATCGAGAGGTTTATTTTTTGGACAAAAAGGATAATATTTGGTATTATTAGTAGTGGAATTCAAAAAATGGATTTCAAATTAGTAGTATGCGTTTAAGTTAAATATCGTAATCAAAAAATTATAGATAAAGAGTTGAAAAAGTTTTAGTTTAGAAGAAAATATATCATAAGAGAAGATATTTAATTTAACGCTAAAAAGTTATATATATCAATAGGAGGAATTTTAATGGTAGGAAAAAATAACAAGTACTTAAAAACCACTAAAGAAGGTACAAAAGTTGAATCGTACTCTATTAAAAAATTCAAAGTTGGTACAGCATCAGTAGTAATCGGTGCTAGTATCTTTTTAGGTGCTGGAGCAGTGTCTCAAGCAGCTGAGGAAGTTTCTAATAACACAACTGCGGACAACACAACAAACGCAGGGGCAAAAGAAGAAGCACCAAAAGCAGAAGCACAACCGGCAAAAGTAGAAAATACGAAAGAGAGTGTTGCATCAGCGGTAGCTGAAAAAGTTGAAGCACCAAAAGCAGAAGCTAAAACTGAAACGCCTGCAAAAGCTGAAGCAAAAGCAGCTGACAAAACAGCTCTTAAAGCAAGTATTGAAAACTTAGAGCAAAAATTAGCAACAGCTAAAAATGCTGATGAGGTTGCATTAAAAACAGCTCGTGAAGAATTAGCGAAAGCAAAAGAAGTATTCGCAAAAGCTAATGCTACTCAAGATGAAGTTAATACGAAAGTAACAACACTAAACGTACTAACTTCAGTAGTGGCAGAATCAGAAGCAACTGGAACAGCTGCGAAAGACGAAGCTAAAAAAGCTGAAGAAAAAGCAAAATCAGAAGCAAAAGAATCTAAAGAAGTTAAAGAAGCTAAGAAAGAATTAACTCAAGTAACTTCAGAGGCAGAAGTAACTAACGTACTAGCTAATGAAGCTATTCGTAAAAACGAAGTTAAAATCGAAGCAAAACCAGCTGTAGAAAAAGCTGTAGCTAAAAACGAAGAAGTTATTAAAGTAGCTAACAACTTACTTGGAAGCGATAATGTAACTAAAGAACAAATCGCAAGAAGTCTTGAAGAATTAAGCAACTCTATTAAAGCGGTATATGCTGAATTAGAAAACGCTGGTGTTCGTCGTGACGGTAGATATGGAGTAGCTCTTTCAGCTAACGAAGGATATACAGCTTCTACTACAGAATTAAGAAAAGAAAATGGTGAATTTCTTGGATCTACAGGTAAATCTTACAAAGTACTAGATGGTAACGCTAACTATAAAGTTTATGTTCATGGATATCAATCTGAGAACACTGAGAGACCAGCGGCTAATAGTGGACAAGCCGGGGTTAGTGGACGTACAGATATTCCTTTATCAAAAACAGAAGCTCAGAAACTAGGACGTGAAGCAGAACTATGGAAAGGTAAAATTCGTGCTACAGGAAAAACTAATGGGAATACAATATGGGGAGCAGGAGGTGCCTATGAGTACCTAGCCACAGAAATCTATGGTTATACTTATGAACAAGGAAACCACTATGTATATCTTAAAGATGTAAAAAAACGTTTTAGTTTATCACCAGAGGCAACTGCTGCAGGATATACAATTACAAAAGTTGATATGAGCAACTTACCTCCTGGATTAGCTTATAATGCAACTACAGATACTGTAGAAGGATATGTAGCATCTACTCTTCAAAATGGTGTATATGACATGCGTTATGTTTTAACTGTAGAGAAAGGTGGAGCTACTCAGCAAGTTACTTTCAGAGACTTAACAGCTGGATGGGTAGGATGGCAAGATTCATCTGCACCAGTTATTCAAGGAAAATCAAAATTAGTAACAATAGGCGACCAAGTCAATCATAATATTAAATATGTTGATAACGATGGAATGAGTCGTGATGAAAGAGCTGATTATGTATACAGAAGTAATGGAGAAAAAGTTGTTGCCGGTTCAAAAACGGCTCCTGGAGGCACGAGTGGAGCAACCTTTACTGCAGTTGATGGATCTAAAGTAAATACCGAGAACGGGCCACAAACTGTCACAGCCCATACTGCCTTAAACGGTAATTATACGGGAAGTAAAACTTCAATCAATGATGTCGTACCAGGATTAAATTACGATCCAAAAACTGGAGACATTACTGGAACAGCAAGTGAAGCTGGAATTTTCACAGCGGCTGTTTATGCGAAAGACTATAACAATACAACCAATGCGAAAAATCAGGATTGGAATATGTATGGTCAAGAAGCTCATGAAAATATTACAATCGCAGTAGCACCTAAGATTACAGTTAAGAATGTTGAAGCTTATGCAACAAATGTACCTGTAGCAATTTCAAATGGTGCGAATAAAGCTGAAATTACAATGCCAGATGGAACAGTTACTAAATTAGTAGCTAAGAACGGGAACTGGGTTGTAGCTGCAGGAACTACAAACACAGCAGTTCAAGAAGGAGCGGTATTAGCGCCAGTTGCAACTTCAGGAGAATCAACTATTAACTTAACAGTGACTCCAGAATCTACAAAATACGTTGGTGTGGATAATATTGCGGCAAAAGCAACAACTGATAAGGTTAAAGCAAATATTCAACGTGAATTTGCTATGGTAAATGACGCAGCAGGTAATACGTATAAAGCGGTATTTAACCGTGCAACAGGTAAATATTCATTACCTACAGAAAAAGCTTATGAATTAAAAGACAATGGTAATGGTACATCAACTCTTATTGAACGTCGTGTTTATACAGATGCTCAAGCAAATGGTGATGTTAAATTCGTTGTTTATGAATTTGAACGTACATGGAATGCAACATCTTCAGCGCCAACATTAGTGGATAAGATTGCAGAAATCCGTAAAAATGGTGAGGTAACAGCAGTAGGTAATGTTACACGTACAGAGACTCTAGTTAAAAAAGATAACACATCTTCAGAACAGGGTATGATAGTTACAGTAAGTTATGACTCAGTAACAAACCAATGGACATCTTCTGACGGTACAGCAGTAACAGCTAAAGAATCAAATGCTGGTTGGGAAGTTGAGACTGCATCAGGATTTAAAGGGTATGTAGCATACCGTGAAGCTGGTTCAACTGACGTAGCATCAATTCAAAATGCTAAACCAACAGGGACTTCAACAAGTTACTCAGAAGCAAAAGATGCTTCAGTAGATTTACTAAAATCAGAAAAAGCCAACGTTGATTTCACAGATACAATCGATGATAAAACATCAGCAACAGATTCAGATACTATTAAAACAAAATTAACAGTAACAGCTCCAGATGGAAGCCAAAAAGTATTTGATGCGGCGAAAGCTGAAGAAACAGCTTATATTCAAGCACAACGTACAGCGGCAGCTAAAACTCAAGCGGCAGCAACGGCTGTAAAAGAACAACAAGATTCACAAAATGAATTAGCACGTCTTCAAGAACTATTAGATCGTTCAACAAGAACGGTAGAAGATGCTCAAGCAGCATTAGACAACTTGAAATTACGTACAATTTCTCCAACAGCTCAAGAATTAGCAGAAAGAAAACTTGCGCATGCCAAAGAGTTTAAAGCATCTATTGAAGCGCAACTAGCAACAGCTCAAACAAATCTATCAACAAAAAATACTGAAGTAGAGTCAACACGTACAGCTGCTTTAGAAGCTGAAAAAGCGGTAGAAACAGCTCGTGCAGCACTTAAAACAGCTGCAGCAGCAAACCTAGCAAACCCAGAAATCGCAGCTTACACATTAGGACAATATGGAAGCTATAAAGTTACAGTAAGAGCAGTAGACTCAAACGGTGTTGTAACAACTCCAACAGTAGGAGGAACAGATTCAGGTGAAGTAACTGATGATGCAGTAGCAGAAACAACTTACTACATCGTAGTACCTAAACCAGAAATTTCTTCAGGAGCTCAAGATACTCCACAAAGCGATACTATGGAAAAAGGATTCAAAACTGGTCTTCCTGAAAATTCTACTGTATCTGACTATAAACTAGTAGATCCAACAACAGGAGAGAAAAAACCTTCTGTAACTACTGATGAAGGAACTTACACAGTAGATCCAACAACAGGAAAAGTAAGCTTCACACCAGCTCAAGGATACATCGGAACTGCTAAACCAATTTCAGTAGCAGCTAATGTAACTATCCCAGGAGAAGATGGTAACCCTGTAACAGTAGGAGCATCAACTACATATACACCAACAGTATATGGTGTTAAAGGTAATGCTGATACAACTAAAGATATACAAGGGGCAGTCCAAACTTCTAAACCAGGAAGTGAAAGATTCTCTAAATTAAACACTCCAGAGAACACTCCAGATGGTACGAATGTTGATCTAAATACAGCTAAGTATTCATTAGAAGGTGCTGACAATGAAGGAAAAGTTGTTGTGCCAAACGAAGGAACTTACACAATCGATCCATCAACAGGTGTAGTAAAATTCACTCCACTTCCAACATTCACAGGAACAGCTCAAGGTGTAGATGTAAAAGTAACAGCTAATGCGACTGATAAAGAAGGAGCTACTGTTGAAGTAACAGCGACTGGAAAATACACTCCAGTAGTTGAACCTGCATCTCCAACTGCAGAAGCGGCAACATCAACAGACGTACAAGGTGCAACTCAAGAGCAACCTGTAACATTCAACGATTCGAAAACAACAATCGATGGTGTTGAGAAAAAAGTACCAATCGATCCAACAACATACACATTATTAGATGAAAATGGACAACCAGCTACAGAAGTACCAGCTAAAGACGCTACAGGAAAAGTAGTAGGTACATACACTGTTAAGAATGTAGATGGAAAAGCAGTTGCGGTATTTACACCGACTGATAAAACATATGTTGGTAAAGTAGAACCAGTAACTGTTCAAGCAAAAGATAAAAACGGAACACCTGTAACAACTACTTATACACCGAATATTACACCGGTAACACCAACAGGAACACCAGCAACTTCAGAAGGAATCCAAGGTTCACCTCAAGAAGGAACTCCAACATTTACGCAAGGACACCCAGTTGCTCCAATTAAAATCGATGCAACACAACCTGCTAAATTAGTAGACCCAACAACAGGTAAACCAACTGATGAACCAACAATTCCAGCTAAAGACGCTAAAGGAAACACAGTTGGTACATACACAATTGATCCAACAACAGGTAAAGTAACATTCACGCCTAACAAAGACTTCGTAGGTACTCCAGTACCAGCAACAGTAGAAGTTAAAGATGCGAATGGAACACCAGCAACGGCGACTTACACACCAACTGTTAAACCAGTTACTCCAATTGGTAAAGTTGCATTCACAGAAGATATCCAAGGTGCAACTCAAAGTGGTAAACCAGCCTTTGAAGGTGGTAAAACAACAGTAAATGGTAAAGAAGAAACTGTACCGATGGATGATACTGTACCAGCAACATTCGAAGATGGTAATACAACTAAGACAATTAAAGGAGAAGGTACTTATACAGTAGCTCCAGACGGAACAGTAACATTCGTACCAGAAAAAACATTCACAGGAAAAGGTACAACATTAACAGTAATCCGTAAAGATAAAAATGGAACACCAGCTCGTGGAGAATACACAGCGGTAGTTCACCCAGTAACACCTACAGGATGGGATGTAATTTCTGCAGATATCCAAGGTCAAGAACAACACGGAAAACCTAAGTTCAAAGGTGGAACAGTAGAAATCGGTGGAGAAGAGAAAACTGTAGAAATCGATGAAAATGTAGCACCAGTAGTACTTGATCCAGCGACAAAACAACCGGTAGCAGTTGGAACTCCAATAAAAGTTGAAGGAGAAGGGGAATATACTCTTCAACCAGATGGAACAGTGAAATTTGTTCCTGAAAAAACGTTCGTTGGTGAAGCTAAAGGGGTAATCGTTCAACGTGTTGATAAACTTGGACAACCAGCTATCGGTAAATATCGTCCAATCGTTATCGGAGCTAAACCAAAAGCACAACCAGCTACTTCACAAGACGTTCAAGGTCAGGTTCAAAAAGGAACATTAACATTCATCGATAGTGTGGTAGATAAAACGACTGTACCTGATATCGATCACCCAGATGTAAAAGTAGCAGTTCAAAAAACAGTACCGATTGATCCAGCAACATACACATTATTAGATGAAAATGGACAACCAGCTCCGAAAGTTCCTGCAAAAGATCCAAATGGAACTGTAATTGGAGAATACACTCTTGAAGTAGTAGACGGTAAAGCTGTAGGAGTATTAACACCTAATGCTACATACTACGGGGAAGTACAACCAGTACGTGTTCGTGCTGCAGATACAAATGGAATCACAGTAGAAACTACTTACACACCATACATTACGCCAGTAACACCAACAGCGACTCCAGTTACTTCAGAAGGAATCCAAGGTAAACCACAAGAAGGTACACCAACATTCAAAGAAGGTGACAAAAAAGTACCAATTAACCTAGAAAAAACGCCAAAACTAGTAGATCCAACAACAGGTAAACCAACAGATGCAACATCTGTAGAAGTACCGAACGAAGGAACATACACAATAGATGAACATGGAAAAGTAACATTCACACCAAAACCAAACTTCACTGGTGAAGCTAAAGGAATTGAAGTTCAACGTGAAGATAAAAATGGAACACCAGTAAATGGTAAATACACTCCATTCGTTAAACCAGTAACACCAAAAGGTGATGAAAAAGAAACACAAGATGTTCAAGGTGCACCACAAAAATCAACACCAACATTCACAGGTGGTAAAACTACTGTTAATGGTAAAGGAGAAACAGTAGAAATTGATACTACAAAACCAGCTAAACTAGTAGATCCAACAACAGGACAACCAACAGATGAAACAACTGTAAAAGTTCCAAATGAAGGAACATACATAATCAATCCGGAAACTGGAGAAGTAACATTCACACCGGAACCACAATTCAAAGGTAAAACTTCTGGAATTAAAGTTCAACGTGTCGATAAGAATGGAACACCGGCAACAGCGACTTATACACCAACTGTAGTACCAGTAACACCAACAGGTGAAGAAAAAACTACTGAAGGTATCCAAGGAGCAACACAAAAAGCAACTCCTAACTTCACACCAGGTAAAACAACTGTTAATGGAGTGGAGAAAACAGTAGAAATCGATAAAACTAAACCAGCGAAATTCGTAGATCCAGAAACTGGTAAACCAACAGATAAAACTACTATTAAAGTACCGAACGAAGGAACATACACAATTGATCCGAATAGTGGGGAAGTAACATTCACACCAGAACCAAAATTCACAGGACGTGCAACAGGTGTAACAGTTCAACGTGTTGATAAAAACGGAACGCCAGCTGAATCAACATACACACCAACAGTATTAGGGGTAACACCAAAAGGTAAAGAAGCTAAATCTAAAGATCTACAAGGTGAAACTCAAACAGGAAAACCAACATTCAAAGGTGGAAAAACAACTGTAAATGGTAAAGAAGAAACAGTAGAAATCAACGAAGACAAACCAGCAACATTCGAAGACGGTTCAACTACAAAAGTAGTACCAAACGAAGGGACTTACACTGTAGCACCAGATGGAACAGTAACATTCGTACCAGAACCAAAATTCACAGGTGTAGCAACAGGTGTAACTGTAAAACGTGTTGACAAAAACGGAACACCAGTAACAGCGAAATACACACCAACAGTAATTCCAGTATCACCATCTGGAGAAGATGTAACATCAGTTGGTCCTAAGAATACACCTCAAGAAGGAACACCAGTCTTCAAAGGTGGATCAGAAACTGTTAACGGTAAAAACAAAACAGTAGAAATCGATAAAGATGTACCAGCGACATTCGAAGACGGTTCAACTACAAAAGTAGTACCAGGAGAAGGTACTTACACTGTTGATAAAGACGGAAAAGTAACATTCACTCCAGAAAAAGACTTCGTAGGTGTAACAAAAGGTGTAACTGTTAAACGTGTTGATAAAAATGGAACACCAGTAACAGCGAAATACACACCGACAGTTCTAGGAGCAACATCAACTAAAGATGTAGTATCTGAAGGGCCAAAAGGTAAACCTCAATCAAATACTCCAGTATTCGAAGGAGATATCGATAAAGATGTACCACCAACATTCGAAGACGGAAAAACTACAAAAGTAGTACCAGGTCAAGGAACTTACACTATCGATCCAAATGGAAAAGTAACGTTCACTCCAGAACCAGAATTCGTAGGAACAGCATCTGGTGTAACAGTTGTTAGAAAAGATAAAAACGGTAAAACAATTTTTGCATCTTACACACCGACAGTTCGTCCAGACACTATCTTCAGAGATAAAGAAGGAAAAGAAATTCCAGGATACCCAACTGAAGATGGAACAACTCCGAAGAAAGATATCCCAGGATATAGATTCGTAGAAACTGTAACTGACAACGATGGAAATACAAAACACGTGTACGAAAAAGTTAAAACATTCTTCAAAGATAAAGAAGGAAAAGAAATTCCAAATTATCCATCAGAAGAAGGAGAAACACCGAAGAAAGATATCCCAGGATATAGATTCGTAGAAACTAAGAAACTTCCAAATGGAGATACAGAACACGTATACGAAAAAGTTAAAACAAGCTATGTAGATAGCAAAGGAAAAGAAATTCCAAACTATCCAACAGAAGAAGGGGAACAACCGAAGAAAGATATCCCAGGATATAGATTCGTGAAAACTGAAAAACTTCCAAATGGAGATGTTAAACACGTATACGAAAAAGTAACAACTCCAGTAGTAGAAAAAACTACATCATGGGTAGATGAAAATGGAAATCCATTAAAACCAGTAGAAAAAGGAACAAAAGTTCCAGGAGAAATCTCAGGATATGAATTCGTAAGAACTGTAACTGACAAAGATGGAAATGTACGTCATATCTTCAAACCAGTTACTCGTATCCCAGAAGAAAACAGAACTACAACATGGGTAGACGAAAATGGAAATCCTCTAAAACCATCAGAAAAAGGAACTAAAGAAGCAGGAAAAGTTCCAGGATACGAATTCGTAAGAACTGTCGTAGACAAAGAAGGTAACTTAGTGCATGTCTTCAGAAAAGTAACAAACTCTGATGAAAAAGTACAACCAAAACGCCTAGCTAACACTGGTGAAGGTGGAGTTGACACTGGATTAGCAGGATTCGGAGCATTACTTGCGGGTATTGCTGTGGCTGTAAGAAAACGCCAAAGAAAAGACGACTAATTTAGAAATCTAAAAAACTCTTAATGATATATATGGACCACCCTCTAGATAATAGAGGGTGGTTTTTTGTGCTTATTGAGTTGAGGTATGGTGTTATGAAAAATGAAAACAATGAGGATGTATAAATTTCTAAAGGAAGGATAATGTGAAAAAATGTCAAAAAAGAATGCAATTTAAAGTATATTTTAAGTAATATTTATAGTTTTTTAAGTTATTTAAAGTATATTTTAAGTAAAGTGTAGTTATTATATTCAGTGTTGGTTTTTGCAACTTAAAAGTTGATTTAAAGGTAATTTTATGAGTTGTTACATTGTTTATAAAAAACTGTTATAGCGGCTAAGTTTTATTAGAAAAACAAAATTTTCAAAAAAATTTTTGAAAAAAATTTAAGTATCGATTAAAATGATTACAATAATTACATAAGTTGTTGCTAATAGGTTACTTTTGTTATAAAAGTTAATTTAAAGGTGTTTATTAAAGGTGTAATATTGTATAAAAAAGTAGATTTTTAAAGATTGATAGGAAAAATTAAGGGAAAAATAGTAGACATAATAAAAATATTTTGGTAGAATAATAACAGAAATCAAATGAATTTCAAAATTAGTAAAAAATATATATAGTTAATAAATTAATGGTAAGAGGTTAATTTATATTTGGAGAAATATTATATTGGAGTTTCATAGAAAAGTAATATGGTTTATGAAAAAATGTAACAAGACTGTTATGTTTTTTTATATTTTGTTATTAATTAAGTTTTGTTATGTAGGTGAATGTCTAAGGATTCACAATCAATTAATAATATAATGTATACCATAGGAGGAAAATAATGATAGGTAAAAATAATCAATATTTAAAGAGTACCAAAGAAGGTACAAGAGTCGAAAGTTACTCTATTAAGAAATTCAAAGTAGGTGCAGCATCAGTAGTGATTGGTGCTAGTATCTTTTTAGGTGTAGGAACAGTAGCACAAGCTAGTGAGCAAGTATCTGACAACACAACAACACAAAATACATCAAATACAGATGCCAAAGTGACAACAGAAGAAGCACCTAAGGCTGTTGAAAAAACAGCGAAAGTAGAAGAAACTGCTAAAGGAAGTACGGAAACAACAGCAGTAGCAAAAGAAGAAACTAAAAAATCAGAAACTACAAAAGAAACAGTAAAAGAAAATACTGCAAAAGAAGAAAAAGTTGAAAAGAAAGCTGCGAACAAAACAGCTTTAAAATCATTAATCGAAAAATTAGAACAAAAACTAAATGCAGCTAAAAATGCTGATGAAGCAGTAGTAAAAGCTGCTCGTGAAGAATTAGCAAAAGCAAAAGCAGTATTCACAAAAGTTGATGCAACTCAACAAGAAGTAGACTCACAAGTAGCTGCACTTGAAGCATTAAACTCTACAGTAGTAGAATCAGATGCGAAAGTAACTGCAGAAAAAGAAGAAGCTAAAAAAGAAGAAGAAAAAGCTAAAACTGAAGCAAAACAAACTGAAGAAGTAAAAGAAGCTAAAAAAGAATTAACTCAAGTAACTTCAGAAGCAGAAGTAACAAACGTACTTGCTAATGAAGCAATTCGTAAAAATGAAGTAAAACTAGAAGCTAAACCAGCGGTTATTCAAGCAGTAGCTAAAAACGAAGAAGTTATCAAAGTAGCTAACAATTTACTAGGAAGCGACAATGTAACAAAAGAACAAATCGCTAAAAGTTTAGAAGAACTAAGTAACTCTATTAAAGCAGTATATGCAGAATTAGAAAATGCAGGTGTTCGTCGTGACGGTAGATATGGAGTAGCTCTTTCAGCAAACGAAGGGTATACAGTTGCTTCTAAAGAACTAAGAAAAGAAAATGGTGAATTTCTTGGATCTACAGGTAAATCTTACAAAGTACTAGATGGTAACAACAACTACAAAATTTATGTTCATGGATATCAATCTGAGAACACTGAGGTACCTGCGGCTAATAGTGGACAAGCAGGGATAAGTGGTCGTACAGATATTCCTTTATCAAAAACGGAAGCTCAAAAACTTGGACGTGAAGCAGAACTATGGAAAGGGAAACTTCGTGCTACTGGTAAACCTAACAACAATAATGTATGGGGATCTGGTGGAGCTTATGAATACATAGCTACAGAAATCTACGGATATACTTATGAACAAGGAAATCACTATGTATATCTTACAGATGTGAAAAAACGTTTTAGTTTATCACCAGAAGCAACAGCTGCAGGATATACAATCATAAACATCGCCTTAAGCAACTTACTTCCAGGATTAGCTTATAATGCAGCTACAGATACTGTAGAAGGATATGTAGCATCTACTCTTCAAAATGGTGTATATGACATGCGTTATGTTCTAACAGTAGAGAAAGATGGAGCCGCTCAGGAAGTTACTTTCAGAGACTTAACAGCAGGATGGGTAGGATGGCAAGATACATCTGCACCACTTATTCAAGGGTCATCAAAATTAGTAACAATAGGTGATCAAGTTAATCATAATATTAAATATGTTGATAACGATGGAATGAGTCGTGATGAAAGATCAGGATATGCATATACAAAAGGTGGAGACAAAGTTATTGCTGGTTCAAAAACTGCTCCTGGAAAAACGGATGGAGCAACCTTTACTGCAGTCGATGGATCTAAAATAAAAACCGAGAACGGACCGCAAACAATCACAGCGCATACTGCCTTAAATGGTAATTATACAGGAAGTAAAACTTCGATAAATGATGTCGTACCAGGATTAAATTACGATCCGAAAACTGGAGATATTACTGGAACAGCAAATGAAGCTGGAATTTTCACAGCGGCTGTTTATGCGAAAGATTATAACAATACAACCAATGCAAAAAATATGGATTGGAATATGTATGGTCAAGAAGCACACGAAAATATTACAATCGCAGTAGCACCTAAGATTACTGTTAAGAATGTTGAAGCTTATGCAACAAATGTACCTGTAACAATTTCAAATGGGGCTAATAAAGCTGAGATTACAATGCCAGATGGAACAGTTACAAAATTAATAGCTAAGAATGGAAACTGGGTTGTTGCAGCAGGGACTACAAATACAGCTGTTCAAGAAGGGGCTGTATTTGCACCAGTTTCAGCTTCAGGAGAATCAACTATTAACTTAACAGTGACTCCAGAATCAACTAAATACGTTGGTGTAGATAACATTGCAGCTAAAGCAACAACTGATAAGGTTAAAGCAAATATTCAACGTGAATTTGCTATGGTAACTGATGCAGCAGGTGTTACGCATAAAGCGGTATTCAACCGTGCAACAGGTAAATACTCATTACCGACTGAAAAAGCGTATGAATTAAAAGACAATGGTAATGGTACATCAACTCTTATTGAACGTCGTGTTTATACAGATGCTCAAGCAAATGGTGATGTTAAATTTGTTGTTTATGAATTTGAACGTACATGGAATACAACATCTTCAGCGGCAACATTAGTAGATAAAATTGCTGAAATCCGTAAAAATGGTGAGGTGACAGCGGTAGGTAATGTTACACGTACAGAAACTCTAGTTAAAAAAGATAACACATCTTCAGAACAAGGAATGGTAGTTACAGTAAGTTACGACTCAGTAACAAACCAATGGACATCTTCTGACGGTACAGCGGTAACAGCTAAAGAATCAAATGCTGGTTGGGAAATCGAAACAGCATCAGGATTTAAAGGATATGTTTCATACCGTGAAGCATCTTCTACAGATGTAGCATCAATTCAAAATGCTAAACCAACAGGAACTTCAACAAGTTATTCAGAAGAAAAAGGTGCAACAGTAGACTTAATTAAATCTACTAAAGCAAATGTAGCGTTCGCGGATACAATCGATGATAAAACATCAGCTACAGATTCTGATACTATTAAAACAAAAGTAACAGCAACTGCACCAGACGGTACAGTAACTACTTTTGACGGAGCTCAAGCAGAAGAAACAGCTTATATTCAAGCTCAACGTACAGCGGCAGCTAAAACTCAAGCAGCAGCAACAGCTTTAAAAGAAAAACAAGAAACACAAAATGAATTAGCACGTCTTCAAGAACTATTAGATCGTTCAACAAGAACGGTAGAAGATGCTCAAGCAGCATTAGATAACTTAAAACTACGTACAATTTCACCAACAGCACAAGAATTAGCAGAAAGAAAACTTGCTAATGTAAAAGAGTTTAAAGCATCTATTGAGGCGCAATTAGCAACAGCTCAAACAAATCTTGCAACAAAAACAACAGAGGTAGAAACAGCACGTACTGCAGCTTTAGAAGCTGAAAGAGCAGTAGAAACTGCGCGTGCAGCACTTAAAACAGCTGCAGAAGCAAACTTAGCTAAAGCTAACGCTTATGTATTATCTCAAAAAGGGCGTTACAAAGTAACAGCAAGAGCAGTAGACTCAAACGGTGTTGTAACAACTCCAACAGTAGATGGAACAGATGCTGGTGAAGTAACAGAAGACGCAGTAGCAGAAACAACTTACTACATCGTAGTAACAGATCCAGAGAAATCATCAGGAGCTCAAGGTCAAAAACAAACTGACTCAATGGCAGATAATTTCAATGATGGAAAAGAAGGAACTACAGTATCAGACTTCAAACTAGTAGATCCAACAACAGGAAATAAAGTTTCTTCAGTAACAACTGATCAAGGAACTTACACAGTAGATCCAACAACAGGTGAAGTAACGTTCACTCCAGTAGAAGGATTTGTAGGAACAGCCACACCGATGAAAGTTTCAGCAAATGTAACATTCAACGATGAAGAAGGAAACCCAGTAACTGTAGCGACAGAAAATACATATACACCAACTGTATATGGAGTTCAACCATCAACAGATGAAACTACAGGAAAACAAGGTCAAACTCAAACATCTAAATCAGGAAAAGATCGTTTCTCTGAATTAAATACAACAACAAACACTCCAGATGGTACAAATGTAGACTGGACAACAGCTGCATACTCACTAGAAGGAGCTAATGGTGAAGGTAAAGTGGTAGTTGATGGAGAAGGAACATACTCAATCGATCCAACAACAGGAGTAGTAACATTTGAACCACTTCCAACATTTACAGGAAAAGCTAAAGGAGTTAATGTACAAGTATCAGTAACAGCAACTGACTCAGAAGGAAACAAAGTTCCAGTTACATCAAAAGGAAAATACACTCCAGAGGTAACACCAGTTACACCGACAGGAGCACCAATTACATCTGAAGGTAAACAAGGTCAAGAACAAACAGGAAAACCTGTCTTTACACAAGGTGATGAAACAGCACCAATCACAATTACACCAGAGCAACCAGCTAAATTCGTAGTAAATGGACAACCAGTAGATTCAACAGAAATTCCAGCAACAAAAGATGGAAAAGAAGTTGGTAAATACGTAATCGATCCAACAACAGGTGTAGTAACATTCAAACCAAATAAAGACTTCACAGGAACACCAGATCCAGCAACAGTAGAAGTAAAAGATAAGAATGGAACACCAGCTACAGCAACATACACACCAACAGTAACACCAGTAGTACCAACAGCTGAACCAAAAGAAACAACTGGAAAACAAGGACAACCACAAACTCAAGAAACTGAGTCAATGTTCAAACAAGGTGACGAAGTAGCACCAATCGACAAAACTACAGTTAAACTAGTAGACCCAAGTGGAAACGAAGTAACAACAATGCCAGCTACAAAAGATGGAAAAGAAGTTGGAACGTACACAATCGATCCAACAACAGGAGTAATTACATTCCAACCAAATAAAGACTTCACAGGAACACCGGATCCAGCGAAAGTTGTAGCTAAAGATACTAACGGAACAAAAGTAGAAACTACTTACACACCAACAGTAACTCCGGTAACGCCAACAGCTGAACCAAAAGAAACAACTGGAAAACAAGGACAACCACAAACTCAAGAAACTGAGTCAATGTTCAAACAAGGTGACGAAGTAGCGCCGATCGATAAAACTACAGTTAAACTAGTAGACCCAAGTGGAAATGAAGTAACAAGTATGCCAGCGCTTAAAGATGGAAAAGAAGTTGGAACATACACAATCAATCCAACAACAGGAGTAATTACATTCCAACCAAACAAAGACTTCACAGGAACACCAGATGCAGCGAAAGTTGTAGCTAAAGATGCTAATGGAACAAAAGTAGAAACTACTTATACACCAACAGTAACACCAGTAACGCCGACAGCTGAACCAAAAGAAACATCTGGAAAACAAGGACAACCACAAACTCAAGATACTGAATCAATGTTCAAACAAGGTGATGAAGTAGCGCCGATTGACAAAACTACAGTTAAACTAGTAGATCCAAGTGGAAACGAAGTAACAACAATGCCAGCTCTTAAAGATGGAAAAGAAGTTGGAACATACACAATCGATCCAACAACAGGAGTAATTACATTCCAACCAAACAAAGACTTCACAGGAACACCAGATGCAGCGAAAGTTACAGCGAAAGATACTAACGGAACAAAAGTAGAAACTACTTATACACCAACAGTAACACCAGTTACACCAACGGCTGAACCAAAAGAAACAACAGATATCCAAGGTAAACCACAAACTCAAGATACAGAGTCAATGTTCAAACAAGGTGATGAAGTAGCACCGATTGACAAAACTACAGTTAAACTAGTAGATCCAAGTGGAAACGAAGTAGCAACTCTTCCAGCTACAAAAGATGGAAAAGAAGTTGGAACATACACAATCGATCCGACAACAGGAGTAATTACATTCCAACCAAATAAAGACTTCGTAGGAACACCGGATGCAGCGAAGGTTGTAGCGAAAGATACTAACGGAACAAAAGTAGAAACTACTTACACACCAACAGTAACACCAGTTACACCAACAGCTGATCCAGCTGAAACAACAGATATCCAAGGTAAAACACAAACTGGAAAACCAACATTCACACCAGGTGCTGATGAAGTACCAATGGATGATGAAGTACCAGCAACATTCGAAGATGGTTCAAAAGAAAAAGTAATTCCAGGAGAAGGAACATACACAGTAACTCC
This sequence comes from Gemella sp. 20925_1_85, assembly GCF_041433735.1. Lineage (NCBI taxonomy): Bacteria > Bacillati > Bacillota > Bacilli > Caryophanales > Gemellaceae > Gemella > Gemella sp. 20925_1_85. Next base: position 47,002 of record NZ_JAPWCC010000010.1, read on the forward strand.
AGACGGAACAGTAACATTCACACCTGAGAAAACATTCACAGGAAAAGGAACAGGAGTAACAGTTAAACGTGTAGATAAGAACGGAACACCAGTAACGGCTAAGTACACACCAACAGTAACACCGGTAACACCAACAGCAGATCCAGTTGAAACAACAGATATCCAAGGTAAAGAACAAAACGGAAAACCTGAATTCAAACCAGGAAACCCAGACGTACCAATGGACGATGAAGTACCAGCAACATTCGAAGATGGATCAACAACTAAGACAATTCCAGGAGAAGGAACATACACTGTAGCGCCAGATGGAACAGTAACGTTCACTCCAGAGAAAACATTCACAGGAAAAGGAACAGGAGTAACGGTTAAACGTGTAGATAAGAATGGAACACCAGTAACAGCTAAATACACACCAACAGTAACTCCAGTAACACCAACAGCAGATCCAGTTGAAACAACAGATATCCAAGGTAAAGAACAAAACGGAAAACCTGAATTCAAACCAGGAAACCCAGACGTACCAATGGACGACGAAGTACCAGCAACATTCGAAGATGGATCAACTGAAAAAGTGGTACCAGGAGAAGGAACATACAAAGTAAATCCAGACGGAACTGTAACATTCACTCCAGAGAAAACATTCACAGGAAAAGGAACAGGAGTAACAGTAAAACGTGTAGATAAGAACGGAACACCAGTAACGGCTAAATACACACCAACGGTTACACCAGTAACACCAGAAGGAACACCTGCTGAAACAACAGATATTCAAGGTAAAGAACAAAATGGAAAACCAACATTTAAACCAGGTAACCCAGAAGTACCAATGGATGACGAAGTACCAGCAACATTCGAAGATGGATCAACAACTAAGACAATTCCAGGAGAAGGAACATACACAGTAGCACCAGATGGAACAGTAACGTTCACACCTGAGAAAACATTCACAGGAGTGGGAACAGGAGTAACAGTTAAACGTGTAGATAAGAATGGAACACCAGTTACAGCTAAGTACACACCAACAGTTACACCAGTAACACCGGAAGGAACACCTGCAGTATCTGAAGGACCTAAAGGTCAACCTCAAACAGGAACGCCAACGTTTACACCAGGAAATCCTAATGTACCAATCGATGAAGATGTACCACCGACATTCGAAGATGGAACAACTGAGAAGAAAGTACCAGGAGAAGGAGTATACACAATCGATGCGACTGGTAAAGTAACATTTACTCCGGAATCAGAATTTACAGGTGCAGCTAAAGGAGTAACGGTAAAACGTGTAGATAAGAACGGAACACCGGTTACAGCTACATATACACCAACAGTACGTCCAGTAACTTCATTCAAAGATAAAGAAGGAAATGTAATTCCAGGAAACCCAACGGAAGATGGAAGCACTCCGAAGAAAGATATCCCAGGATACCGTTTCGTAGAGACTAAGAAACTTCCAAATGGAGACACAGAACATGTCTACGAAAAAGTTAAAACTTCATTCAAAGACAAAGAAGGAAATGTAATTCCAGGAAACCCAACGGAAGACGGAGAACAACCGAAGAAAGATATTCCAGGATACAGATTTGTAGAAACTAAGAAACTTCCAAATGGAGATACAGAACATGTCTACGAAAAAGTTAAAACTTCATTCAAAGATAAAGAAGGAAATGTAATTCCAGGAAACCCAACGGAAGACGGAGAACAACCGAAGAAAGATATTCCAGGATACAGATTCGTAGAAACTAAGAAACTTCCAAATGGAGATACAGAACACGTCTACGAAAAAGTTAAAACTTCATTCAAAGATAAAGAAGGAAATGTAATTCCAGGAAACCCAACAGAAGAAGGGGAACAACCGAAGAAAGACATTCCAGGATACAGATTCGTAGAAACTAAGAAACTTCCAAATGGAGATACAGAACATGTCTACGAAAAAGTTAAAACTTCATTCAAAGACAAAGAAGGAAATGAAATTCCAGGAAACCCAACAGAAGACGGAGAACAACCGAAGAAAGATATCCCAGGATACAGATTCGTAGAAACTAAGAAACTTCCAAACGGAGACATCGAGCACGTCTACGAAAAAGTTACAACTCCAGTAGCAGAAAAATCTACAACTTGGGTAGATGAAAATGGAAACCCATTAAAACCACAGGAAAATGGAACTAAAGATCCAGGATCAATCCCAGGATATGAATTAGTTAAGACTGAAGTTGATGGAAATGGAAATGTACAACACATCTTCAAGAAATCTTCTCGTATTCCAACTATAAACAGAACTACAATCTGGACGGATGAAAATGGAAATCCATTAAAACCAACAGAAAAAGGAACTGTAGAAGCAGGTAAGATTCCAGGATATGAGTTTGTAAGAACTGTTATCGATGAAAATGGTAATGTACGCCACATCTTTAGAAAAGTAACGAACTCAGTAGAAAAAGTAGGAGCAAAAGTTCAACCAAAACGTCTTGCTAACACAGGTGAAAGTGAAACTAATACAGGATTAGCAGGAATGGGACTTGCAATGTTCGGTGGATTACTTGCAGCGACAAAACGTCGTAAAAACAACAAAAACTAATTTGAAATTTATAATTAAATAAAAACGAAACTCTTATGATATATAAAAGACGCTCTCGATAATTTTCGAGGGCGTTTTTTTGTTAGATGAATTATTAGGGATTTATTATATCGTAAATAATGTGTATTGCTGTGAATAGAGTATGGGGGCTTATTTTTTGTAAGTTTTTATAATAGTATATGTATTAGTGTCTAAATAACTAATAATTAAGTAAATATTTGTAAAATTTAACACTTATTTTTTAGCAGAATGAAAATAAATTTGTAACATCAACTTAACGTGTTAACACTAAGGATGAGCAGTAGCTGTATTACTAAAATTTTCATTGATGTTTCAACTGATATTTTTTATCATTTGAGTTATATAAATAAAAAAACTTTTGTAAAAAAATAGAGGTTTGTAAATTATATTTAAAATCTCTAAGAACATGCATATACAAAGATTTCTTTCGTGATTATACTTTAAATATGGATATTTTTAGGTACCTAATAGTATAAAAATAACACTAAATTAATAATTGTTACTAAAAAATGTCACTTTTTTATTAGACAAATGCAAAGAAATTTGGTAAAGTATTTAAGAAATTTTAATGAATTTCAAATTAGTTTTAAGTAAGAGTTAGCGCAGTTTTAGAGCTGATTTTGATATAGAATTATTGAAAGTGTTATATTAATATCATTTATCTTATGATATAAGTTTTGTAATTAAAGAGTTTTCCGCAAGGATTTTGTTTAGAATGTTATATTAAATCATAAGTGATAATATGAATAATGCGCTAGAGATAATTAAAAAAGTATAAATAGGAGGAAAGAAATGGTAGGAAAAAATAATCAATACCTAAAAAATACCAAAGAAGGTACTAAGGTAGAAACATATTCTATCAAGAAATTTAAAGTCGGTACAGCATCAGTAGTAATCGGTGCTAGTATCTTCTTAGGTGCTGGAGCAGTAGCTCAAGCAGCAGAAGAAGTTTCTAACAATACAACTGCAGATAATACAACAAGTGCAGCTGTTAAGGAAGAAACTCCAAAAGCTGTAGCACAACCAACAAAAGTTGAAAACACTAAAGAAAGTGTAGCGGCAGCAGTAGCAGCAAAAGTAGGAGCAGAAACTCCAAAAGCTGAAGAAGCTCCAAAAGTAGCAAAAGAAGAAGCACCTGCGAAAGCTGAAACAAAAGCAGCTGATAAAACAGCTCTAAAAGCAAGCATCGACAGCTTAGAGAAAAAATTAAAAGATTCTAAAAATGCTGACGAAGCTGCATTAAAAACAGCTCGTGAAGAATTAGCAAAAGCGAAAGAAGTATTTGCAAAAGCTGATACTACTCAAGACGAAGTTAATGCAAAAGTAACAACACTTAATGTATTAACTAAAACAGTGGCAGAATCAGAAGCGACAGCAGTAGCGGCTAAAGAAGAAGCTAAAAAAGCTGAAGATAAAGCAAAATCTGAAGAAAAACAAACTGCAGAAGTTAAAGATGCTAAAAAAGAATTAACTCAAGTAACTTCAGAAGCAGAAGTAACAAGCGTACTTGCTAAAGAAGCAATTCGTAAAAACGAAGTTAAAATCGAAGCTAAACCTGCAGTGGAAAAAGCTGTAGCTAAAAACGAAGAAGTTATCAAAGTAGCTAATGAATTACTTGGTAATGATGAAACTACTAAAGAACAAATCGCTAGAAGTCTTGAAGAACTTGGGAACTCTATTAAAGCAGTATACTCTGAGTTAGAAAATGCTGGTGTTCGCCGTGATGGTAGATATGGGGTAGCTCTATCTGCTGGTGAAGGATATACAGATAAAACAGAAGCTAAAAGCGCAGAAAACGGTGAATTTACAGCAACAAGTACTGGTAAAACTTATGAACTGTTAGACAATAATGAGGCATACCGTCTCTATGTTCATGGATATCAATCAGAAAATAGTGAGATAAAAGGAAAAACCAGTCCACCAGCTGCTCAAGGTGGACGTACTGACCTTCCATTATCTAGTGAAGAAGCAAAAAAATTATCAGAAGAAGCACCGATGTGGACTGGAAAAATCCGTCCAACAGGCAGTAAGATTGGAACTACAACATATGGTTCTGGTGGTGCGTACGAATTTATCGCAACAGAAATCTATGGTTATAACTATGATCAAGGGAACCACTATGCGTACATTAAAAATGTAACTAAACGTTTCAGCTTATCTCCAGAAGCAACAGCTGCTGGTTACAGTATAAAAAACGTTGAAGTATCAAACTTAATCCCTGGTTTAGCATATAATAAAAATACAGATTCTGTTGAAGGATATGTATTAGCTAGTATCCAAAATGGTGTTTATGACTTCCGTTATGATGTAACTGTTACAAAACCTGATGGAACAACAACAAAGGTATCTATTAAAGATTTAAAAGCTGGATGGATGGGTTGGCAAGATACATCTGCACCAAGAGTTGCTGGAAACTCTACAGTAGTAACAGTTGGAGATACGATTCACCATGACCTTAAATACATAGACAACGATGGATTTGCAAATGATACTCGTGCAAACTACAAATTGAACGGTCAGCCAATTGAACCTGGTAAAAAAATCAGTGGTAAAGCTACATTTACAGGTCTTGATGGGACTGAGTTAACATCAATGACTTCTTTTGTTATTCCTCAGCCTCACCTTGTTGTAAATGGTGAATATATGCCAAGTAAAAAACCGATCTCTAATACAATTCCAGGATTAACATTCGATCCAACGAAAAACTTACTTGAAGGAAAAGCTTCAGACGCTGGAATTTATACATTAGCAGTTTTAGCGAAAGACTTTAACAATGCGACAAACTCTAAGAATGCTCAATGGACAGCCAACGGTCAAGAAACTCACGAGAGTGTAACAATCGCGGTTGCTCCAAAGATCACAGTTAAAAATGTTGAAGTATACGCGAAAGAATTAGACGTAACTATTTCTAAAGGTGCCAACACTGGGGAAATCAGAATGCCAGATGGTACATTGACGAAATTCGCTGTAAAAGATGGTAAATGGGTAGTTACTGAAGGAACAACAAACTCAGCTGTAACAGTAGGTACAGAACTTGGAACTGCTTCAGAAACTGCAGACTCAACGTTCAAATTAGCGGTGACATCTGACGCCACGAAATACGTAGGTGTAGACAACATTGCAGCTAAAGCAAGTACTGATAAAGTAAAAGCAAGCTTACAACGTGAAGTAGTTACAGTTCGTGACAAAGATGGTAACACATATACTGCAACGTTAAATGCATCGACTGGTAAATATGCGATTCCAGATGACAAAGCCTATGAATTAGTAAATAATGGTGATGGAACATCAACATTAACAGAAAGACGTGTTTACACAGAAGCAGCAGGAGATGGAGCTATCAACTACTATATCTATGAATTTAAACGTGTTTGGACAGCGGAATCTAATGCAGCTACATTAGTAGAGCGTGTTGCCGAAGTGCGTAAAAACGGTAAAGTAAAACAAGTAGTAAGTGTTGATAAAACAGATAATGTTCTTCCATTTGCTCAAGTAGCGGGAACTGATGGGGTTACTGTTCAAGTAACTTATGATTCAGTATCAAAACAATGGGCTGCTTCAGACGGTTCAACAGTAACAGCTACGAAATCAAATGCTGGATGGATCTTAGAAACAAGCTCAGGATTTAGAGGGTATGTAGCCTTCCGTGAAGCAACAGGAACACAATTAGCTTCTATCCAAAATGCTAAACCAACAGGAACTTCAACAAGTTACTCTGAAAATAAAGATGCAACTGTTGACTTAATCGGTTCAGAAAAAGCTGATGTTGGCTTCAAAGATAAGATTGATGATAAATCTGACAACCCAGTATCAGATACAATTAAAACAAAATTAACAGTAACAGCTCCGGACGGAACTCAAAAAGTATTCGATGCAGCTCAAGCGCAGGAAGAAGCATACATTGCAGCTCAACGTACAGCAGCGGCGAAAACTCAAGCAGCGGCAGCAGCGGTTAAAAATGAACAAGACTCTATTAACGATTTAGCTCGTCAACAAGAAATCGTAGACCGTGAGACAAGATATGTTGCGAATGCAGAAGAAGCATTAAATAAATTAAAATTACGTACTGTTTCACCAACAGCTCAAGAATTAGCAGAGCAATTATTAGCTGATGGTAGAGCAAGATTAGCAAAAGAAACAGCTGAATTAAGAAGAAAAGAAGCTGAACTTCCAGGAATCACAGCTCAAGTAGCAACAACTCGTCAAGAAGCAGTTGATGCAGAGGCAGCGGTGGAAACTGCGCGTACAGCTCTAAAAACAGCAGCTGAAGCAAACTTAGCAAATGCTAAACAATACGTACTTTCACAAGTAGGGCGTTACAAAGTAACTGTAAGAGACGTTGACTCAAACGGTGTTGTAACTACTCCAACAGTAGGAGGAACAGACTCTGGTGAAGTAACAGAAGATGCAGTAGCTGAAACAACTTACTACATCGTAGTAACTGAACCTAAGAAATCTTCTGGTGTTAAAAACACACCACAATCGGCTTCAATGGAAGAAGCACTTAAAGCTGGACAACCAGCGGGAACAACAGTATCTGACTACAAACTAGTAGATCCAGAAACAGGTAAGAGATCAACTTCAGTAACAACAACTGATGGAACTTACACAGTAAATCCAACAACTGGTGAAGTAACATTCACGCCAAACGCAGACTTCGTAGGAAATGCAACTCCAATCACAGTTGAAGGTAATGTAACATTCAACGATGAAGCGGGTAACCCTGTAAAAGTACCAGTATCAAACACTTACACACCAACAGTTTATGGTTTAGATAATGTAGACGATACAACAACAGGAAAACAAGGACAACCTCAAAAATCTATTACAGGAGCTGAGCGTTTCGATAAGTTAAATACTACTGAAAACACTCCTGATGGAACAAACGTTGATATGACTACAGCCAAGTACTCATTAACAGGTGCTAACGAAGAAGGTAAAGTAGTAGTTCCAAACGAAGGAACATACTCGATCGATCCAACTACAGGTATCGTAACATTCGAACCACTTCCAACATTTAAAGGAAAAGCTCAAGGAGTAACAGTTAATGTTACAGCGAAAGCAACGGATGCTTCAGGAAAACAATTAGATGTAACATCATCAGCAACTTATACTCCAGAAGTAGAAGAAGTTGTTCCAACAGCTACACCAGCTAAAACATCTGGAAAACAAGGGCAACCTCAAACTCAAGATGCTACAACAATGTTCCACAAAGGTGACGACACTGCGCCAATCAATAACACTACAATTAGATTAGTAGATCCAACGACTAACGCAGAAGTAACAAGTCTTCCAGCTATGAAGAATGGAAAACAAGTTGGTACTTACACATTAGATCCAGATACTGGAATCATTACATTCCAACCAAACCCAGACTTCGATGGAACACCAGAACCAGCTAAAGTAACAGCTGCCGATAAGAATGGAACAAAAGTAACAACTACTTATACACCAACGGTAACTCCTGTAGAACCAACAGGAACTCCGGTAACATCTGAAGGGAAACAAGGACAACCTCAAACAGGTAAACCAACATTTACAGAAGGTGATCCAACAGCGCCTATCACAATTACTGAAGATCAACCAGCTAAATTAGTTGATCCAGCAACAGGAAAACCTACTGATGCTACAGAAATTCCTGCAAAAGACGAAAAAGGAAACACAGTTGGTAAATACACAATCGATCCATTAACAGGTGTAGTAACATTCACACCAAACAAAGACTTCACAGGAACACCAAAACCTGCGACAGTTGAAGTTAAAGATAAAAATGGAACACCAACAACAGCAACTTACACACCAACAGTAACACCAGTTAAACCAACAGGGGAAGATGTAACTTCAAGCGGAAAACAAGGACAACCACAAGAAGGAACACCTAAGTTCACACAAGGTGATGAAGTAGCACCAATTACAATTAACGAACAACAACCAGCTAAATTCTTCGATCCAGTAACGAAACAACCGATTGAAGCAACAGAAATTCCTGCAAAAGACGGAGAAGGAAATACAGTTGGTAAATATACAATTGATCCATTAACAGGTAAAGTAACATTTACACCAAATAAAGACTTCACAGGAACACCTGTACCAGCGACAGTTCAAGTTAAAGATGCGAATGGAACACCAACAACAGCTAACTATACACCAACGGTAACTCCAGTTAAACCAACAGGAGAAGATGTAACTTCAAGCGGAAAACAAGGACAACCACAAGAAGGAACACCTAAGTTCACACAAGGTGACGAAGTAGCACCAATCACAATTAACGAACAGCAACCAGCTAAATTCGTTGTAAATGGACAACCTGTAGAAGACAAAGAAATTCCAGCAACGAAAGATGGAAAAGAAATCGGTAAATACAAAATTGATCCATTAACAGGTGTAGTAACATTCACACCAAATAAAGATTTCACAGGAACACCAGTACCAGCGACAGTTCAGGTGAAAGATGCGAATGGAACACCAACAACAGCTAACTACACACCAACGGTAACACCAGTAGTTCCAACGGCAACACCGAAAGAAACTTCAGGAAAACAAGCTCAGCCACAAACACAAGATACTGAGACAATGTTCACAAAAGGTGATGAAGTAGCACCAATCGACAAGTCTACAGTTAAACTTATCGATCCAGAAACTAATGCAGAAGTAACAAGCATTCCAGCGAAGAAAGATGGTAAAGAAGTAGGTACTTACACAATAGATCCGCAAACTGGAGTAATTACATTCCAACCAAATAAAGACTTCACAGGAACACCAGATGCAGCGAAAGTTGTAGCTAAAGATACTAATGGAACAAAAGTAGAAACTACTTACACACCAACAGTAACTCCAGTTAAACCAACAGGGGAAAATGTGACAACAAGCGGAAAACAAGGACAACCACAAGAAGGAACACCTAAGTTCACACAAGGTGATGAAACAGCTCCGATTACAATCAACGAAGAGCAACCAGCTAAATTCGTTGTAAATGGACAACCAGTAGAAGATAAAGAAATTCCAGCAACAAAAGATGGAAAAGAAATTGGTAAATACAAAATCGATCCATTAACAGGTGTAGTAACATTCACACCAAACAAAGACTTCACAGGAACACCAGATCCAGCAACAGTAGAAGTTAAAGATAAGAATGGAACACCAACAACAGCAACTTACACACCAACGGTAACACCAGTAGTTCCAACGGCAACACCGAAAGAAACATCTGGAAAACAAGCTCAGCCACAAACACAAGATACTGAGACAATGTTCACAAAAGGTGATGAAGTAGCGCCAATCGATAAATCTACAGTTAAACTAGTAGATCCAAGTGGAAACGAAGTAACAACTCTTCCAGCAACGAAAGATGGAAAAGAAGTTGGAACTTACACATTAGATCCAGCAACTGGAGTAATCACATTCCAACCAAATAAAGACTTCGTAGGAACACCAGACCCAGTTAAAGTTGTAGCGAAAGATACTAACGGAACAAAAGTAGAAACTACTTACACACCAACAGTAACTCCAGTAACTCCAACAGCTGAACCAAAAGAAACAACTGGAATTCAAGGTGCAACACAAGAAGGGACTCCAACGTTCACTCAAGGTGATGAAACAGCTCCAATCACAATTACGCCAGAGCAACCTGCTCAATTCGTAGTAGATGGAAAACCTGTTGCAGATACAACAATTCCAGCAACAAAAGATGGAAAACAAATTGGAACATACACAATTGATCCAACAACAGGTAAAGTAACATTCACACCAAATAAAGACTTCGTAGGAACACCAGATCCAGCGACAGTACAAGTTAAAGATAAGAATGGAACACCAACATCAGCTAAATACACACCAACAGTTACACCAGTAACGCCAACAGCAGAACCAGCTGAAACAACAGATATTCAAGGTAAAGAACAAACTGGAAAACCAACATTCACACCAGGTAACCCAGAAGTACCAATGGACGATAAAGTACCAGCAACATTCGAAGATGGAACTACAGAAAAAGTAGTACCAGGAGAAGGAACATACAAAGTAAGTCCAGATGGAACAGTAACATTCATACCTGAGAAAACATTCACAGGAACTGCTAAAGGAGTAACGGTAAAACGTGTAGATAAGAATGGAACACCAGTAACAGCTAAATACACACCAACGGTTACACCAGTAACGCCAACAGCAGAACCAGTTGAAACAACAGATATCCAAGGTAAAGAACAAACAGGAAAACCTGAATTCAAACCAGGAAACCCAGAAGTACCAATGGATGATGAAGTACCAGCGACATTCGAAGATGGTTCAACAGAAAAAGTAGTACCAGGAGAAGGAACTTATAAAGTAAGTCCAGATGGAACAGTAACATTCACACCAGAAAAAGGATTCACAGGAAAAGGAACAGGAGTAACAGTAAAACGTGTAGATAAGAATGGAACACCAGTAACAGCAACTTACACACCAACAGTTACACCAGTAACACCAGAAGGAACACCTGCAGAATCAACAGATATCCAAGGTAAAGAACAAACAGGAACACCAGAATTCACACCAGGAAACCCAGAAGTACCAATGGATGATGAAGTACCAGCGACATTCGAAGATGGTTCAACAGAAAAAGTAGTACCAGGAGAAGGGACTTACAAAGTAAATCCAGATGGAACAGTAACATTCACACCAGAAAAAGGATTCACAGGAAAAGGAACAGGAGTAACAGTAAAACGTGTAGATAAGAATGGAACACCAGTTACAGCTAAGTATACACCAACAGTAACTCCAGTAACACCAACAGCAGATCCAGTTGAAACAACAGATATCCAAGGTAAAGAACAAAACGGAAAACCAACATTCACACCAGGTAACCCAGAAGTACCAATGGATGATGAAGTACCAGCAACATTCGAAGACGGATCAACTGAGAAAGTAGTACCAGGAGAAGGAACTTACAAAGTAAATCCAGATGGAACAGTAACATTCACACCTGAGAAAACATTCACAGGAACTGCTAAAGGAGTAACGGTTAAACGTGTAGATAAGAATGGAACACCAGTTACAGCTAAGTACACACCAACAGTAACACCAGTAACACCAACAGCAGATCCAGCTGAAACAACAGATATCCAAGGTAAAGAACAAACTGGAAAACCAACATTCACACCAGGTAACCCAGAAGTGCCAATGGACGACGAAGTACCAACAACATTCGAAGATGGAACTACAGAAAAAGTAGTACCAGGAGAAGGGGCATACAAAGTAAGTCCAGATGGAACAGTAACGTTCACACCAGAAAAATCATTCACAGGTACAGCAAAAGGAGTAACGGTAAAACGTGTAGATAAGAATGGAACACCAGTAACAGCAACTTACACACCAACAGTAACAACAGTAACACCAGAAGGAACACCTGCAGAATCAACAGGTCTTCAAGGTGTTAAACAAGAGGGAACACCAGAATTCACACCAGGAAACCCTAATGTACCAATCGATGAAGATGTACCACCAACATTCGAAGATGGAACAACTACAAAAGTAGTACCAGGAGAAGGAACATACACAATCGACAAAGATGGAAAAGTAACGTTCACTCCAGAACCACAATTCGTAGGAACAGCAAAAGGAGTAACAGTAAAACGTGTAGATAAGAATGGAACACCAGTAACAGCAACTTACACACCAACAGTTAAACCAGTTGAACCTACAGGTAAACCTGCGAAAACAATTAATAAAAAAGGTGAAACTCAAACTGGAAAACCAACATTCACACCAGCAAATCCTAACGTACCAATCGATGAAAAAGTTCCAGCAACATTCGAAGATGGTTCAATAGAAAAAGTAGTACCAGGAGAAGGTAAATACACAGTAGCGCCAGACGGAACAGTAACATTCGTTCCAGAAAAAGACTTCGTAGGAAAAGCTAAAGGAGTAGCGGTAAGACGTGTTGATACAAATGGTAACCCAATCACATCTATGTACCTACCAGTTGTAACTCCAGAATTACCAGAAGCTAACCCAGCATTCTCAGTAGATGTTCAAGGTGTAACACAAACTGGAAAACCAACATTCATCCCAGGAAGTCCTAACACTCCAATCGACGAAACAGTTCCAGCAACATTCGAAGATGGATCAACTACAAAAGTGGTATCAGGAGAAGGAACTTACACAGTAGCACCAGACGGAACGGTAACATTTGTTCCAGAAAAAGACTTCGTAGGAACTGCACAAGGAGTACTTGTAGTACGTGTAGACACAGAAGGTAACCTAGCTTATGGAGTATACATTCCAACAGTATTACCATTAACTCCATCATCTGAACCAGAAGTTTCTAAAGGACCTAAAGGACAAGTTCAAAAAGGAAAACCAACATTCAAACCAGCTAGTCCAGATGTACCAATCGACGAAACTAGACCAGCGACATTCGAAGACGGATCAACTACGAAAGTAGTGAAAGGAGAAGGAACTTATACAGTAGCACCAGATGGTACAGTGACGTTCACTCCAGAAAAAGACTTCGAAGGAAAAGCTAAAGGTGTAATAGTTAAACGTTACGATAAGAAAGGTACTCCAATCTTAGCGTCTTACACTCCACTTGTAACACCACAAACTACATTTGTTGATACAAAAGGAAATGCAATCGAAGGATACCCAACAGAAGACGGAAATACTCCGAAGAAAGATATCCCAGGATACAGATTCGTAGAAACTAAGAAACTTGAAAATGGAAACATTCAACATGTTTATGAAAAAGTAGCTAACACTACAACATGGACTGACGAAGAAGGAAATCCATTAAGACCACCTGTGAATGGAACTGAAGTTGCAGGAACAATCCCAGGATATGAATTAGTTAGAACTGTAACTGATAAAGATGGAAATGTACGTCACATCTTCAAGAAAACTTCACGTATCCCAGCTGAAAATAGAACTACAACATGGACAGATGAAAATGGTAACCCATTAAAAGCATCTGAAAAAGGAACTGTAGATGCTGGTAAGATCCCAGGATACGAGTTCGTAAGAACAGTTATCGATGAAAATGGAAATGTACGTCACATCTTCAGAAAAGCTACAAATTCTAAACTAGGACAACGTCTAGCAAACACAGGTACAACCGAAACTAATACTGGCTTAGCAGGATTAGGAATGGCGATCCTAGGTGGATTACTAGCGGCAGCTCGTCGTAAAAACGATAAAAACTAATTTGAAGTCTAAACAAAACACTAAACAAAACTCTTAAAAATGAAGACACTCTCGATAATTTTCGAGGGTGTCTTTTTTA
>NZ_JAPWCC010000011.1:0-57091 GCF_041433735.1 Gemella sp. 20925_1_85
AATCACGATTTTTGAGTCACTCCCAACTATTTGTAGTAGAATTTTTAAATCGCCTATAAGTAATTATAGGTGATTTTTTGTATTTATATAGTTATATTTGTCAAAAATAATATATAACTAAGGAGAAAAGAATCTTGAAAACTTTTATTTTAAGTTTACAGCACGTACTAGCAATGTACGCAGGAGCGGTAATTGTACCGATAATTGTTGCAGGAGGATTAGGTCTTTCTGCAGAGCAAACAACTTATCTAGTGTCGGTTGATATTTTTATGTGTGGGGTAGCAACATTCTTACAAGTGTATAAAGGTAAATTTACAGGAATTGGTTTACCTGTTGTTCTTGGATGTACTTTCACAGCTGTTGCGCCGATGATAGCTATAGGAAATAGCTCAGGTTTACCAACTATGTATGGAGCAATTTTTGTTTCAGGATTAGTGGTAGTTGGAATAGCACCATTTTTTGCTAAGGTGGCTAAGTTATTCCCACCTGTTGTTACTGGTAGTGTTGTTACAATTATAGGTATTACATTAGTACCAGTTGCCATGAACTATATTGCAGGGGGACAAGGATCTAAAGATTTTGGAAATCCAAAAAATATCGTATTGGCATGTATTACGCTTGCAATTATTTTAGTAATATATAAATTTACTACTGGATTTATTCAATCAATAGCAATTTTATTAGGTTTAGTATCAGGAACCGTTATTGCTAGTTTTATGGGGATGGTAAGTTTAACAGAAGTTACTCAAGCAGGTTGGTTCCAACATCCAACACCACTTAAGTTTGCTAGTTTTGAATTTAATATAAGTGCGATTTTAACATTTGTTATAGTTGGAATAGTTAGTATGATTGAATCTACTGGTGTATATTATGCCCTAGGAAATATCTGTAATCAAGAGGTTAAAGAGCCTGATTTAAGAAGAGGATATTTAGCAGAAGGATTAGCGGTTATGATTGGATCATTAGTAAATGCATTTCCATATACTACTTATTCTCAAAACGTAGGTCTTGTACAAATTTCAGGAGTGAAAAGTAAAAAAGTAATGTATGTAATGGTACTGTTACTTCTAGTTTTTGGATCAATTCCAAAAATTGGTGCTTTAGCTACAATCGTACCTCAACCGGTACTGGGTGGTGCAATGATTAGTATGTTTGGTATGGTACTTGCATATGGTGTAAAAATGTTAGGGAATACTGATTTTGCTAAACAAGAAAATCTGATGATAATTGCTTGTTCTGTTGGTTTAGGATTAGGTGTAACAACAGTTCCTACGGCATTTGCTCAATTACCAAGTTTTATCCGTATGTTTACTGATAGTGGAATTGTATTAGGAACAATTGTTGCGATTGTAATGAATCTAATTTTTAATAGAAAATCAAAACTAAAAACAACTAATTAATGGAGATAAATATTTTTAATCTAAATACTTTTATTAGAAAATAGAATTATAATGGACGACTCAAGAATAAAAGATTTTTTTAAAATCATGATTTTTGAGTTGTTTTTTTATTTTTATATCCCCTTAAAATCAATGTTATTTGTGTACAAAATATTGTAGATGTAGTATAATTTAATAAAGGTCAATTTTAGTCAATAAAGGAGGTGCTCTTATGAATAATAGTAATATGACTGATATACTTGAACAATATATTATGGGCTTATTTAACGAGGCTTCAGAAGATCATATAATTATAAAAAGAAGTAACGTTGCACAAAAATTTGACTGTGTACCATCTCAATTAAACTATGTAATAAAGACAAGATTCACACCAGAACACGGATTTATAATTGAGAGTAAACGAGGTGGAGGTGGATTCATCAGAATCACCAAAATAACTCTTCACGCAAATAAAGACTACATTGATTATTTAATTGAGACAATAGAGAATGAGATTGTTGAAGTAGATGAGGCTATTAGATTAGCTAAAATACTACTGGATAAAGAGTATATCGATAAATTTGATTATAATCATTTTATAGACAGTTTAGAAATTGTTACAGCGGTGCATAATCAATATTTAGATTGTATTGATGAAAATAGTGCTGAAGAAATGATTAATCAAACCAAAGCAAATATAAAGGATCTGACAATAAGATTCTTAACAAATATAAAATATAATAAAAGGGGATGATGTTATGTATATAAGATTTAATGAAACAGCCCTTATGGTATTAACAACAGCAAAAGAAGAAGCAAATGATTTTGGAGTTAAAGCTGTAGGAACAGAACATTTATTATTGGCTATGTTGAGTATGCAAAATACTATATCTTGTAAGATGCTTAACAGGCATGGTGTTTACTATGATGATTTTAGAAAAAATGTAGTAGACTTTTATGAAGCAGAATTAGAGGGAACGGATTTTTATCGTAATGTTTTAATGAAAATAGATTATACAAATGGAGCAGTTAGAACGATAGAAAATAGTCAAAGATATGCAGATGATACTTCTAGTTTTGTTGTTACTAGTGAACACTTGTTATTATCTTTACTTGAAGAAGAGACTGGAACAGCAGTGCGTTTATTAACTGATAAATTAGGGATAAATGTCGATGGTTTAGTTGATGAATTATTTGATTTAGTGAAAAAAAATCACGCATTGGTATCTAAATTGTATGAAGGATTTAAAAAGATTGCAGAATCTGAGAATAGTTCCTCAAAAACTAAAACATTAAATTCTTTAGCAAAAGATTTAACTAGAGATGCATTTAATAATAAATTAGATCCTGTATTAGCACGTGATAAAGAAATTACGCGTATGATCGAAATTTTAAATAGACGTACTAAAAATAATCCTGTATTAATTGGAGAGCCTGGAGTAGGGAAAACAGCGATAGTTGAAGGTTTAGCAGAAAGAATCGTCTCGCAAAATGTTCCTAGTAATTTATTAGGAAAGAGAGTAATGGTATTAGATATGGGTACATTACTAGCTGGTACTAAGTATCGTGGTGAATTTGAAGAAAGATTAAAAAATATAATTGCAGAGATTGAAGATGCTGGAGATATTATTTTATTCATAGATGAAATTCATACGATTATTGGAGCTGGTGGTAGTGAAGGTAGTGCTGATGCATCAAATATTCTTAAACCTGCCTTATCTCGTGGTTTAATTCAATGTATCGGAGCTACAACAACAGAAGAATATAGAAAATATTTTGAAAAAGATGCAGCATTAGAACGTCGTTTCCAACCAATTAAGGTTGAAGAACCAAGTACTGAAGACTCTATTAAGATTCTTGAAGGACTACGTCATAAATATGAAGAACATCATGATGTAGAAATATTAGATGAAGCAATTGACTCAGCTGTAAAATTAAGTACAACTTATATTACAGACAGATGTTTACCTGATAAAGCAATAGATTTAATAGATGAGGCATGTTCTAAAGTTAAACTAAGATATTATAAATCTCCTGATAAATTAAAAGAGTATGAAGATGAGCTTACTCGATTAAATAAAGAAAAAGACAGAGCTGTTGTTAATCAAGAATTTGAAATAGCTGCTAAAAAACGTGATGAAGTTAATCAGGTAATTAGTAAAATCGAAGAATTCAAAATTTCTTGGCAAGATAGCCTATCAAAAGATAAAATCAAGATTACTTCTGAACACATAGCTGAAGTTCTTGCTGCTTGGACGGGGGTTCCAGTTACAAAATTAACTGAATCTGAAAGTGAACGTCTGTTAAAACTAGAAGAAATTTTACATAAGAGAGTTATTGGTCAGGATGAGGCTGTAGTTAGTCTAGCCAAGGCTGTTAGAAGAGCGAGAAGCGGATTTAAAGCACCTAACAGACCAATAGGAAGTTTTATTTTCCTAGGACCTACAGGAGTAGGGAAAACAGAACTAGCTAAAAGTTTATCAGAAGCTTTATTTAGCTCAGAAGATAATATGATTCGTATTGATATGAGTGAATATATGGAACCACACTCTATTAGTAGATTGGTAGGAGCCCCTCCAGGATACGTAGGATATGAAGAAGCGGGACAATTATCTGAACAAGTTCGTCAAAAACCATATTCAGTAGTTCTATTCGACGAAATTGAAAAAGCTCACCCATCAATCTTTAATATCCTTCTACAAGTACTAGATGATGGACGTTTAACTGATGCATCTGGGCGTGTGATAGATTTTAAAAATACAATTATCATAATGACTTCAAACGTTGGGGTTAGCGAACTTAATGATCAAAAATTTGTAGGTTTTGGAGGTAGTGATTCTATTAAGAATGATTACAAGAATGTTCAAAACACTATGATGGAAGCATTGAAAAAACAATATCGTCCAGAATTCTTAAATAGAATTGATGATATAATCGTCTTCAAAACTTTAGAAAAAGAAGAGTTGGAAAAAATTTCTGAATTATTAATAGATGGTTTATCTAAGAGATTAGAAGATAGAAATATTACTATTAAACTTACGAAAAAAGCAATGGCTAAAATTGTTGAAGATGGAAGTATAAAAGAATATGGAGCTCGTCCATTAAAACGAAGTATTCAAAAAAATATTGAAGATTTACTGAGTGAAGAATTGTTACAAGATCCTGAATTAACAGGAACAATTAATATTGATTATAAAAAAGATAGTTTTGTTGTAAAGAAGACTAAGAGGTAGTTATGGCTAAGGTAAATGTTAAATACGAATGTAATGCCTGTGGTTACCAGAGTTTAAAATATATGGGAAGATGTCCAAATTGTAAAAAATGGGCATCTATGGAAGAAGTAGTCGAAGCAAAAAAGGCGACAAAACATACAGAATTTGAAGTAAAAACGAACGATACAGAACGTGTAGAAGCTGGGAAACTAAAATCAGTTTCTACACAGGACGTTCCTCGAACACTTACTGATAGTGGCGAATTAAATAGGGTTCTTGGTGGTGGAGTTGTTGGTGGATCCTTGGTACTTTTAGGAGGAGATCCAGGTATTGGGAAATCTACATTACTTCTACAAATCTCAGCATACTTAGCAAAAGAACATGATGTTTTATATGTAACTGGGGAAGAGTCTGTAAGACAGGTTAAAATAAGAGCTGATAGATTGAAAAATAATACAGATGAACTTTTTGTATATGCTCAGACAGATTTAAATTTAATTTATCAAGTGGTAAAAAAAATAAAGCCGCAATTTTTAGTAATTGATTCAATTCAGACAATTTATAATCCTAATATGGAAAATTCTCCAGGTAGTATTACACAGGTTAGAGAATGTACTCAACAATTGATGAAAATTGCCAAGAGTTTAAATATAGCTATCTTTATTGTCGGGCATGTTACTAAAGAGGGTACAATCGCAGGTCCACGTATGTTAGAACATATGGTAGATACAGTTCTGTATTTTGAAGGTGAAGGTCAGCATAGTTATAGAATACTTAGAGCGGTTAAAAACCGTTTTGGTTCAACTAATGAAATTGGAATTTTCGAGATGAAACATAGTGGATTAGAAGATCTAGCTAATCCTTCTCAAATGTTTTTAGAAGAAAGAAGTAAAAATCTTGCTGGAGCGACTATAATTAGCACTATGGAAGGTAGTAGACCACTTCTTGTAGAAATACAATCGCTAACTACACCAACAGCTTTTAATAATCCGCGAAGAATTTCGACAGGATTAGAATATAATAAGTTAATATTGTTAATGGCTGTCTTAGAGAAAAAAGCAGGTTATTTACTACAGCAACAAGATGTGTACGTCAAAGTCTCTGGTGGAGTTAAAATTGATGATCCTGCTGTAGACTTAGGTGTAGTTATGGCAGTGGCTTCTAGTTTTAAGGACATAGCTGTAAATATGAATGATTGTTTCATTGGAGAAGTTGGTTTAACAGGAGAAGTTAGAAGAGTTAGTAGAATTGAGCAAAGAATCAATGAGGCTAAAAAACATGGATTTAAACGAGTAATAGTTCCTATAGGAAATATGAAAAATTCTGATTTTCCGGATGGAATTGAGATAGTTCCTGTGAAGGATATTAGGGAGTGTTTAGATATAGCTTTTAGTAATGTATTTTAATAAAGATAAGAGATGAATAGAGACAAAACTAGATGTTTTTTCTCTATTTATCTCTTAGTATTAAAAATTATAAAAATATTTTAAAAAAACTTTAATTTTTTTGATTTAGTTATGTTAATTTTAAGTAGAATGTAGTAGAATATATAGAAGAGATGTTTTATATCTCTATACTTTCTAATGTATTATTATTAAAGCATTATTAATAATTTTATATTTTAAATTATATAATAAAAGGAGTGATTTTTATGTTGAAAAAAGTTTTAATTATTATTTCCTTTTTTCTAGGAATAACAGTAGGAACACTTTCAACGAGTGCATTGATATACTATAATATTTTTGCATCATTGAGTGAGACGATGTTAAGACTTATTGTTACAATTGGAACTACAGTAGTTTTCGTATTAGTGTCTTTATTATTTTCAGATAGATTCGTAGCAATGTTAAAAAGAATCGAAGATCGTCTTTCAAAAACCCCAATACAAAAAATTGTATTCACTACAATTGGATTAATTCTTGGTCTGCTTTTAGCTAGTTTATTATCATCAGGAGTTGATGTTATAGCTGGTGCAGGAATAATGGGAAGAATTATTTCCGCTGTAATATATATCGTATTTGGGTATTTAGGATTGGTATTAGGATATAGACGTGAAGGAGAATTTTTAAATATCTTTACGGCATTCAAATTTGGGAACAAACCCAAAGAAAAAGAACCAAAAGTTAACACAAAGAAAGTTTTATCAAAGGTTGTAGATACGAGTGCATTAATTGATTCACGTATTCAAGACGTTGCGAAAACTGGTTTTTTAGAAGGTAAGATTATTGTTCCAGAATTTGTTCTAAAAGAATTACAGTTGATTTCGGATTCTGAAGATCCATTAAAACGTGCAAAAGGTCGACTAGGTTTAGATTGTGTTGAGCATCTTCAAAAAATGAGAGAAATTGATCTTGAAATTGATAATAAGTACAAATATAATGAGCATAAGGGTGTTGATAACTTATTAATAGACTATGCTCTAAAATATAAATGTTCTATTATTACAACTGATTATAATCTTAATAAACTTGCGACTTTACAAGCTATCAAAGTGCTTAATGTAAATGATTTAAGTAATGCGGTTAAACCTATGTTAACTACAGGAGAAAGATTAAAAGTTCAAGTATTAAGAGAAGGTAAAGAGAATAATCAAGGTGTAGCTTATACTGAGGATGGAACTATGATTGTTGTTGAAAATGGTAAACGTTCAGTTGGAAAAACTGTTGAAGTGGAAGTACAAAGTGTTTTACAAACATCTTCAGGAAGAATTATCTTCACTAAGATTGTTTAATAAATTTGCTTTTTTTGAAAAAATGTGTTAATATAAGTTGTATTGTATTAACGAATGATTATTTTAGGAGGAGAGTATGCACACTTTTTTAATGACAATGGCAATAGTGAGCAGTATTCTGCTAATTGTAGTAGTTTTATTACAAGAAAGTAAATCTGGAGGTCTATCTGGATTAACTGGTGGAGCAGAAGAACTGTTTGGAAAACAAAAAGTAAGAGGTGCTGAATTAGTTTTACAAAGAATTACAGTAGTACTAGGACTAATATTTTTTATATCACTAGTGTGTCTTACTTGGTTAAAATTATAGACTAAAGATTATAAACCTAAAATGTAATTTCATTTTAGGTTTATTTTTATAGAAATAATTATATGTTGTATAATCTAAATTAAGGAGGATTATATGTTAGAAAAAATTGAAAAAATATTTAAAGAAGAAAAAGTTTTAAGTATAGAAGATTTAAAAGAAAAATTAAATATTGAATCAGCAAAGGATTTTGTTGAATTAGTAAAGCATGTTGGGAAGTTAGAACGAAAACTTGTAATTACTCAGTTACCAAATGAAAAGTTTCTTTACGTAAAAGAAGCATTAGAAATTGAAGGGGTTATTAGGTTACATCAAAAAGGTTTTGCTTTTGTCTATTCTGCAGATCTTGGAATAGAGGTATATGTTCCTAAAGGATTCACACAAAGTGCCATGACAGGTGATGTTGTATTAGTAAAAGTAGATAGTGTGTATAAGGATGATCGTAATCTTGAAGGAATAGTCCAAAAAGTATTAGAAAGAAATACTAAATATACAGTAGGTACATTAACTAATGCTAAGTTTTTCTCTTTTGTAAAAAGTGATGATAAAAATATTGTAAAATATATAAAAATAACAAATGCTAAAAACTTTAATTTAGTTGATGGTAGTAAGGTATTAGTAGAAATTACAGATTATTCAAAGGTTAGTTTTGAGGATCATAAAGGAATTATCATAAAATCAATTGGTCATAAGGATGACCCCGGTGTTGATATTCTTTCAGTGATCTATAAACACAATATTCCAAATGAGTTCCCTCAAGAAGTACTTGAGCAAACTGAGAAAATAAGTGATGAAATAAAACTAGAAGATAAGTATAGAGATTGTACTAATGAAATGGTAGTTACTATTGATGGAGATGATGCTAAGGATTTAGATGATGCTATTTCAGTGGTTAAAACTAAAAAAGGTTATAGATTAAAAGTATTTATAGCGGATGTTAGTAGGTATGTAACTGAAGATAGCCCGTTAGATAAAGAGGCAGCTAATAGAGGATGTAGTGTTTATTTAGCGGACAGGGTAGTACCAATGTTACCTAGAAAATTATCTAATAACATTTGTTCGTTAAATCCGCATGTACTACGCTATACAATTTGTTGTGATATTGATTTTAATACGAAAGGATATCCTGAAAGTTACGATATATATCCGGCTGTAATAAAATCTAAAGGAAGATTGACTTATAAAAAAGTTAATGAAGTCTATGCAGATAATAAAGAAACGATAGAAGAATATAAAGAATACGTACCTATGCTGAAGACAGCATTAGAATTATCAACGAAAATTCGAGCTAATAGAGAAACAAGAGGTGCTATTGATTTTGACAAACCAGAATCAAAAGTAGTGGTTGATGAAAATGGAGAAGTTCTAGATATTGTTCTTCGTGAAAGAGGAATATCAGAACGACTAATTGAGGATTTCATGTTAAGTGCTAACGAGGTAATTGGAGAGCATTTCTATTGGATGCAAGTTCCATTTATTTATCGTATTCACGAAGAACCGAAAATGGAAAAACTTAGACAATTCTTTGACATTGCTGCAAGTCTTGGTTATAGAACAAAAGGTAAAATTGAAGAAATTGAACCTTATATGTTAGCAAATATGCTTAGAAAATTTAAAGGAGAAGTTGTAGAAACTATGCTGTCAACAATTCTTCTTAGAACTATGAACCAAGCTAGATATTCAATAAATAATATAGGTCACTTTGCATTAGCTACGAAGTATTATACACATTTTACATCACCAATCAGACGTTATCCAGACTTATTGGTACATAGAATGATTAGAACTTACTTATTTAATGGTGATGTATCTGATCAAACTATAGATAATTTTATCACTAGATTGCCTGATTTAGCTGAAAGTTCATCTGAGTACGAAAAACGTGCGGTAGATTGCGAACGTGAAGTAGATAGAATGAAAAAATGTGAGTATATGTTAAAATATCAAGAACAAACATTTAGAGGTATTGTCTCAAGTGTTACGAACTTTGGTGTGTTTATTACCCTTGAACGAAGTAATATTGAAGGATTAGTGCACATTAAAGCAATGAATGACGATTACTATACTTATGATCAAAAGAATATGTTGTTAATAGGTCGTAGAAAGAAAAAAGTTTATAGACTTGGAGACGAAGTAATTGTTAAAGTAGCAAATGTTGATTTAGAAAATCAAGAAATAGACTTTAAAATATTGAAACACAAGTCATTAATTAGTAAAAAATAGAGGATTAGATTATGGATAAAGAAATAAAAGTTATTGCCCAAAATAAAAAAGCTAATCATGATTATTTTATAGAAGAAACTTATGAAGCAGGATTAGTTTTAACAGGTACAGAAATTAAATCTATTCGCAGAGGAAGAATCAATTTAAAAGATTCATACTGTCAAACAAGGCGAGGAGAAATGTTTGTTTACAATATGCATATTTCTCATTTTGAAGAGGGAAATAGATTTAATCATGAACCATTAAGAGTGAGAAAATTATTATTAAAGAAAAAACAAATTGCTTCATTAACTAATGTGCAAAACGAAATAGGGATGAGTATTGTTCCTTTGAAGCTTTATATAAAAAATGGCTATGCAAAGCTATTAATCGGTGTTGCTAAAGGTAAGAAAAACTACGATAAACGCCATGTATTGAAGCAAAAAGAAGCAAATAAAGAAATTAATCGTGTTTTAAAAGATAAGCAGAAATATTAAATAACTACATATTATTACATCAGAAACAAGAAAGACATATCGTATTAATATTAACTACGATATGTTTTTTTTATATATAGTGTACAAAAATAGTAGTAACATAAATTGAGTTTTGAAAAAAACAAAGTACATAAAATGATTTATAGAACTGTTATAAAAAAAGTTAAGAAAAATTTTCAAAAAAAAGTATAGTTTTTCCATTGATAAATAAGGATTTTTTAAAAATGTTGTAAAAATAACTAAAAAAACGCTTTACATTTAAATGAAAGCGTGCTACAATATTAAATGTAATCAAGAAAATCATTAAATAAATACTATCAAATATGTGGTATAAGTAATAAAAAATAGAACAGATAAAAAACTGTTATATATCTAATTTAACAAAAAGTAGGTTTTATTCTAAGATAAATTAAAGATGAATTATTACAATATTTGATTTTTAGTTAATATATAACTTTGTTATTTATAATAATAGATTTTCACAAACCTAACAAAATATATTTATACAAAGGAGAAGTGTATTTATGGAAAAATTCACTCAGTTATTACAGCCAGTGGCTGATAATCTATATGTCTCTGCACTTGTTGCATTAATTCCTATTGTGTTTTATTTAGTAACACTTGCAGGATTAAAAGTTAAAGGTTGGTTAACAGGTTTACTAACTTTAATACTAGCGATTATAATTGCATGTATATTCTTTAAAATGCCGTTCCACTTCGCAGCATTCTCAACATTCCAAGGAATGGTTTATGGTGCGATGCCTATCGGTTGGATTATTTTAACATCAGTGTTCTTATACAAAATGACTGTTAAAACAGGTCACTTCGGTATCATTCGAGACAGTATCACGTCATTAACAGATGACCGTCGTCTTCAAGCGTTAATCATTGCTTTCTCATTCGGGGCTTTCTTAGAAGGAGCAGCAGGATTTGGTGCACCGGTTGCTATCACAGCTTCGCTATTAGTAGGTTTAGGATTTAGACCACTTTATGCAGCAGGTGTTTGTTTAATCGCTAACACTGCACCAGTAGCTTTCGGAGCTGTAGGTGCTCCTGTTACTGCAATGGATGGATTAGCTACATACGCTAATGGATCTCCAATCGCAGCTGCAGAAATCGCAGCAATGATCGGACGTCAATTACCTCTAGTGTCTGTCTTTATTCCATTCTACCTAGTATTAATCATGGCTGGATTCAAGAAAACATTAGAAGTATGGCCTGCGCTTTTAGTTTCAGGTGGATCATTCGCACTAGCGCAATTTGTAAGTTCTAACTTTATGGGAGAGCAATTACCTGACATTATTTCATCATTAGTATCATTAATTTCAATGGTTATTTTACTTCAATTCTGGAAACCAAAAACTACTTGGAAATTTGCTGATGAGAAAGAAGTTGATGCAAATACAGTACAACCAAAACACAGTTTAAAAGAAGTACTAGTTGCATGGTCACCATTTGTTGTATTAACATTTGTTATCTTTATTTGGACAATGAAATCATCTAAAGCATTCTTCAAAACAATTGCTTTAAATCCGAAGGTACCATTTATTCACAATAATATTATTAGTTCGGTATCAGGAAAAGAAATTGCAGCAGTATTCAAACTTGACCTAGTAGGATCAATCGGTACAGCGATTTTAGTAGCAGCGTTAATCTCTAAGTTTATTATTAAAATTAGTTGGAAAGATGCAGGTGAAACTTTTATTCAAACATTTAATGAAGTTAAAATTGCATTGTTAACAATCTGTTTCGTAGTAGGATTTGCATACATTATGAATGCATCAGGTATGTCTAATACTCTAGGATATGCGCTAGCAGCAACAGGTGGAGCATTTAAATTCCTATCACCAGCTCTTGGATGGATTGGAGTGTTCATTACTGGTTCTGATACATCAGCTAACTTACTATTTGCTAAATTACAACAAGTTACAGCTAGCCAAGTAGGAATGGATCCATTATTAGCGGTAGCAGCTAACGCATCAGGAGGAGTAGTAGGTAAAATGATTTCTCCACAATCTATCGCAGTAGCAGCTGCAGCGGTTGGTCTAGTAGGTAGAGAGTCAGACTTACTTAAATTTACAGTTAAACACAGTTTCATCCTGTTAATAATTGTGTGTGCTATCGTTGCACTTCAATCAACTAGAGTACTTGGATGGATGATTCCAGTACACCCATAATAAAAGAATAGTATTAAGGAAGATCGAGTTATACTTGATCTTCTTTTTTATTAGTGAAAGTGCTAACGAAAAAAAATATCTTAAATTAAAGTAATTTCGTTAGTATATTTGTTTACAATCAAGAAAAATAGTGGTATTATTGATAAGTTAGATTAAATACTATATAAATTTAAGATTATATATATTTTATAAAGTAAGAACAAGGAGATAAAAATGTCAGTACAATTAAGAGATGATGTTAGAAATATAGCAATTATAGCCCACGTTGACCACGGTAAAACTACATTAGTTGATGAGCTATTAAAACAATCAGGAATTTTCCGCTCAAACGAGCACGTAGAAGAAAGAGCTATGGACTCTAACGATTTAGAAAGAGAACGTGGTATTACAATCCTAGCAAAAAATACAGCTATTGATTATAAAGGAAAAAGAATTAACATTCTTGATACACCAGGACACGCAGACTTCGGTGGTGAAGTAGAGCGTATCATGAAAATGGTAGATGGTGTTCTTTTAGTAGTAGATGCTTACGAAGGAACAATGCCTCAAACTCGTTTCGTTCTTAAAAAAGCTTTAGAACAAAACTTAAAACCAATTGTTGTTGTAAACAAAATTGATAAACCATCAGCTCGTCCAGAGGAAGTAGTAGACGAAGTTATTGATTTATTTATCGAATTAGGTGCAAATGATGAGCAACTTGAATTCCCAGTTGTTTATGCATCAGCTATTAACGGAACAGCTTCTTTAGAAAGTGATCCAAGTGCGCAAGAAGAAAACATGCAATGTTTATATGAAACAGTAATTGATTACGTTCCAGCACCAAAAGATAATAGAGATGAACCACTTCAATTCCAAGTAGCATTATTAGATTATAATGACTATGTTGGACGTATTGGTATTGGACGTGTATTCCGTGGAAGTATGAAAGTAGGAGAATCAGTTTCTCTTATGAAACTTGATGGAACAGTGAAAAACTTCCGTGTAACTAAGATTTTTGGTTACTTTGGATTAAAACGTGAAGAAATTCAAGAAGCGCATGCAGGGGATATCGTTGCAGTAAGTGGTATGGATGATATTAACGTTGGGGAAACAGTTTGTCCAACAGATCACCAAGAAGCATTACCAATACTTCACATTGATGAACCAACACTACAAATGACTTTCTTAGTTAATAACTCACCATTTGCTGGTAAAGAAGGTAAATTTGTTACAGCTCGTAAATTAGAAGATAGATTAATGCAACAATTAGAAACAGACGTTTCATTACGTGTAGAACCTAATACAAGTGATTCTTGGGTAGTAAGTGGACGTGGAGAACTTCACTTATCAATTCTTATCGAAAACTTACGTCGTGAAGGTTACGAGCTTCAAGTATCTAAACCAGAAGTAATTATCCGTAACATAGATGGTGTAGATTGTGAGCCAGTTGAGCGTGTTCAAGTTGATGTACCGGATGAAAGTGTTGGTGCTGTTATCGAATCATTAGGTCAACGTAAAGGTGATATGGTAGATATGCAAGCTGATGGAAATGGACAAACTCGTCTTATCTTTAATGTCCCAGCTCGTGGACTTATCGGATACTCTACAGAATTCATGTCTATGACTAAAGGATATGGTATTATTAACCACACATTCGATTCTTACCAACCAATGCAAAAAGGGCGTGTTGGTGGACGTCGTAATGGTGTATTAGTAGCTCTTGAAAATGGTCAAGCTACAGCGTACTCTATCTCAAGCTTAGAAGATCGTGGTACAGTATTTATTGAGCCAGGTACGGATGTATACGGTGGTATGATTGTTGGAGAAAACAGCCGTGAAAATGACTTAACAGTTAACATCACAAAAGCTAAAGCTCAAACAAACGTACGTTCTTCTACAAAAGACCAAACAGTAACACTTAAAAAAGCTCGTATTATGACTTTAGAAGAAAGTCTTGAGTACCTAAGTGATGATGAATACTTAGAGGTAACTCCAGAGTCAATTCGTCTACGTAAAAAAGAATTAGATAAAGCAGCTCGTGAAAAAGCAGCTCGTAAAGCAAAATATTCAGAAGAATAGAAATAAAGAAACTTTCGAAGTAGGTAACTATTTCGAAAGTTTTTTTGTATGGCATTATTAAAAATGGGACTGATCCAAAAGTCCTAAATTAAAAAAGTGTCTATGATAACTCATAGACGCAGTGGTTTATTGATATCTAAATTCGCTTTATGAAAGCTTTTTAGATATCTAATAAACTGTGCGGGGGTGACTCGACAAAATCGATTTCTCCGAAATCACGATTTTTGAGTCACTCCCAAGATTAACTATTATTGATTTTTAATTTCTAGGTTTCCGTTATCTAAAGAGATATTATCTCCCTCTTTAACTTTTTCATATTGTTCTTTTGTAACGGTAACGTGTTTTGTTTCACCATCTTTAGTTTTAATTTCAAGCATATAAACTGGAACTTTTGAATCTTTTACATTGTCGACTAATTCTTTTTGCTTATCACTTGCTTGAATAGTGTTATGTGATGTAGCTGAATTGAAAAGTGTATACCATAAAAGAGCGTTAGTTATAGTGCTTCCTGAAAAGAAACCACTGTTTCTATAGTTATTATTTATATAGTCTGTGTATTGTTTTTTATATCCTTGATTATTGTAACTATTGTAGTCTTTATTATATGAACCATTTGTACTATTTGAAAAGTTCTTTTTAGTTCCTGTAGTTGGTTTACTGCTAGCAGTTGAAGTAGTAGGTTTAGAACTTGATTTACTACTAGATGGTTTAGAAGAACTAGGCTTAGAACTTGATCTTGATGCACTAGGTCTTGCTGAAGAACCTTTTGCTTCTACAATATTTAGACTTGACGCACTTAATGTAGAAAGAATAAGTGTCGAAGTAAGAAATAAGCTTGTTAGTTTTTTTAAAGTTTTCTTTTTCATAGTAATATCCTTTCGCAAAATTAATTGTTTTCAGTGGAACGTTTAGCTACTACAGTTCCTTCAATTTTTTCTTGAGAAGATGAATCGCTCTTCACTATGTTTTCTATATTAGTTTTATCATCAACTTGATCATCATTTGTCGATGAAAAAGAGCCATTGAAGTAATAATATAATCCTATACCAATTGCAGTAATCGATAATAAAGTTAGAAATATTTTTAAAAATCTAGCCATATTAGAATCCTCCTAATACGTATCCTTTCATATCTAATGCACGTTTTAATCTATCATATTCTGATGCAGGTACTTCAATTTCTTCTCCATTTACTTGAGAAATAGTTGCATATTCATCATTTAGACCTTTCCAAATATCAACAATATTGTTTAGATTTAGTAATCCTCTATTCCCGTCAATTAGAGTAATTTCAAACCAATTCATAAAATTACCTCCTTTATTTATTCTGATTAAATTATAACACAATTTTAAAGAAAAGAATAGTGGAGTAGATATTTTACTAGTTGGATTTTTGGTTAAGATAAAATGATACTTATAAGTAAAATTAATGTATATTTTTAGAAAATTTGATATAATTAAGATAACAATAATTTATAGTGAGGACAGAACAATGAAAATATCTGTGATAGGTTCAGGAAGTTGGGGGACTGCTTTATCTCAAGCAGTTGTAGATAATGGACATGAATTACGCTTATATTCAAGAAGTGAAAAATCAAGAGATGAAATAAATAATAATCATACAAATAGTAGGTATTTAAAAAATGCTATTTTACCAAAAGAAGTTGTTGCTACTAGTAGTTTAAAAGAAGCAGTCGAATTTGCAGATGTAATTGTTATAGCAGTTCCTACAAAAGTAATGAGAGAAGTAGCAAGGGATATTAACGGATATTTAGAACGACCTAAGTTTATCATTCATGTTTCTAAAGGATTAGAGATGGAAACTAATAAGAGAATGTCAGAAGTCATATCTGATGAAATTGATAGTGATAAACTAAAAGGAGTAGGTGTACTAAGTGGTCCTTCTCATGCAGAAGAGTTAATTTTAAGAAATCCCACAGTAGTTGCTATTGCATCTAAAAATGATGAATTGAATAAAATAGCTCAAGAAATATTCCATAATAAATATTTTAGAATATATGTTAATAAAGATATAATCGGTGTTGAAGTTGGTGGTGCACTTAAAAATATTATTGCTCTTGGATGTGGAATGATTGATGGAATGGCCTATGGTGATAATGCCAAAGCAGCACTATTAACACGTGGACTAATTGAGATAACACGATTAGGGAAAAAACTAGGGGCTGATGAAATGACGTTCTTAGGACTTGGTGGAATAGGTGATTTAGTAGTGACATGTACATCTAAGCATTCAAGAAACTATAATTGTGGTTATTTAATCGGGCAAGGATATTCATTAGAAGAAGCTATTGAAAAATTAGACATGGTAGCTGAAGGGGTGCGAACTACAAAAGTTTGCTATTTCTTATCAAAAGAATACGACGTTTATATGCCTATAACTGAAAATATTTATAAGGTTCTTTATGAAGGACTAAGCATTAAGGACTGTGTTAATAACCTTATGAATAAAATGGCAGCAGAAGAATTAAATAAATTTGAGTAAAATCAGTCGATACATTATTGTATAAATAGAAAAAATCAAAAGAATTGTTAAAAATATTGCAAAAATGCTTAAAAAACGCTAAAATTCGGTAATAAAACCTTGATTATTAGCGATTTATATGGTAATATTTAATAAGTGAAACGGGAGAACCGTTACTCAATAATGGAGGTAAAGAATTCATGAACAAATCAGAATTAATTTCAAAAGTTGCTGAGAAATCAGGACTACAAAAAAAACAAGCAACTGCAGCTATCGAAGCATTCGTAGAAACAGTTGAAGAAACTTTAGCTAAAGGTGAAAAAATCCAAATTATCGGATTTGGTAACTTTGAAGTAAGAGAAAGAGCTGCTCGTAAAGGACGCAACCCTCAAACTAACGAAGTTATTGAAATCGCTGCAAGCAAAGTTCCTGCATTCAAAGCTGGTAAAGCTCTTAAAGACGCAGTTAAATAATAACAATTTAATTCAAAAAAGAGGAGTTACTACTTAGTAGCTCTTTTTTTTATAAAAAATGGAGGATAGTTTTGAAAAATAAAGAACAATCACAAGAACTTATAAAAACATTATTAGAAAATATTGGAGAAGATACATCGAGAGCTGGATTATTAGATACACCAAAAAGATGTGTAAAAATGTATGAAGAGTTATTATCTAAAACAAATGTTGATCCGAAAGAGGAAATCAATACATTTTTTGAATCAGATAATGATGAACCTATTTTAGTAAAGGATATTCAGTTCTATTCTCTATGTGAACATCACATGCTACCTTTTTATGGAGTTTGTCACATAGCTTATGTACCAAATAATAAGAAGATTACAGGGCTTAGTAAATTAGCCCGCCTTGTAGAAAGTGCTAGTCGTAGACTTCAAATTCAAGAAGATATGACACTAATGCTTGTTAATGCAATAGAAGAGCAATTACAACCAAAAGGTGTTTATGTAATTATAGAAGCTGAACATATGTGTATGGCAATGCGTGGAATCAAAAAAATTGGTTCTAAAACAGTTACAAGTAAGAAAACTGGTATTTTCTTAGAAGATACAGAATTAGTTAAGGACATTCAATATAAAATTAAGTTATAGTATTAATAGGAGTAGATTATGAAAGAAAGTAGTTATATTATTATTAGAGCTGAAGTTGATAATGTAAAAGTAATTACGAAAAAGACGAATAATGAAGAAGCTTTAGAAATATTAAATAAGGGAGAAGTTATAATTCTAAATATTTTTGATAATATCGTAAACTTTAAAGTACAAGGAAGAGCAAGAATAGTATCAAATTTAGATCAAGTAATTTCAGAATAAAAAAGTTCGCAGTAATTTTTCTGCGAACTTTTTATTGTTTTACTAAAATAGTAATTTGTCTGCTCCACCTAATTTGTAGTCTAGAGCTGCCATAGCTAATACGTTAATGAAGTGCCATGGACGGTCGAATTCTGGTTGGAAGAATATATCAGCAAGCGCTAATTGTTCTAATGTCCATTCAGATGCGATAGCTATAGATAAAGCTGCGATAGCGCTAGATACGTCATGTTTAGACATAAATTGAGCTCCTAGAACTCTGTGCGTATCTTCGTCGAAGTAGATCTTCATGTGAACTAGATTGTTTTCTTTTCTCATGAAATCAGGATAAATTCTTTCCTCTACATATTTAGAAGCTACTTTACCATCATATAGACCTACACCATTTTGAGATAATCCAGTACTTACGAATTTGTAATCAAAGAATGATAATGCTGAAGTACCGTTTACTGCAGGCATTTTAGTTTTAGTACCCATAGCGTTTAATGCAGCAACTACACCTTGACGGCGAGCTAGAGTAGCAAGAGCTATTGGTAATTCTCCACGAGTTGGAGCGTATGGAAGAAGAGTTGAATCTCCTCCAGCGTAAACGTCTTTTGCAGATGTTTCT
The DNA here is from genome assembly GCF_041433735.1 of Gemella sp. 20925_1_85. Lineage (NCBI taxonomy): Bacteria > Bacillati > Bacillota > Bacilli > Caryophanales > Gemellaceae > Gemella > Gemella sp. 20925_1_85. The sequence continues at coordinate 18,976 of NZ_JAPWCC010000011.1, forward strand.
AAGTATTCGTTAGTAACAACAAAACCACGTTCTGTCATTTCTAATTCTCCATTTAACCAAGATGCATCTGGACGAACACCAACTGAAACGATTACTGTATCTGCTTCGTATTCACCTTTGTCTGTTACTACAGCTGTAACTTTTCCATTTTCACCTTTGAATGAAAGAACTTTTTCTCCACCACGAACTTTAAGGTTGTGTTTAGCACCTTCTTCAGTAAGAATATCAGTAAGTTCTTGGTCTAGGTAAGTGTTTAAGATTCTTGGAGCAAAGTCAACAACAGTTACGTCGATACCGTGTTTAGCATAAGATTCTGCTACTTCAAGACCGATGTATCCACCACCAACTACTACTGCTTTTTTACTGTTTTGCATACAATCGTATACAGCTTGAGTATCTTCAGGGCCACGGAAAGTGTGGATGTTTTCTAATTCGATTCCTTCGAATGGAGGCTTAATTGCTGCTCCACCAGGACTTAGTAATAATTTATCGTAACTTTGTTTTTCTTCGCCGGCTGCTGTTTTAACAACAACGTATTTTTCTTGTGAATTTAATCCTACAACATCGCTGTTACAGTGGATGTTAATACCTTGAGAACGGTAAGACTCCTCTGTTGCAAAGTGTAGTTCAGATAATGCTTTAGATGTCCCATCTAAATAAGATTGGCTACCTCAACCCATAAATGAAGCCCCAGCGCCTCTTTCATATAAATGAATTTCAGCATTAGGCTCGTTTTTTAAAATAGTTTGAACAGCTTCGTATCCGAAGTGTGATGTTCCAACAACTACGTATTTCATACATTTTCCTCCTAATAATATTATTTATAATGTTTGAATTTTTCCCGTATAATTACTATTTTTTGATTATACAAATAGAATTATAACATATATTGCTATAATATAAAAATAATATGAATTAAAAAAATGATAAAAATAGCTTTGTTACCGCTTTATTTTTGTATTATTATACATTTAATTATATTGATTTATGTCATATATTTAACATAGTAAATAATATGGTAAGTTTATATTTTAATTGAATAATTATTATGATTTGACTTTTTTTGACTTTTGTTTTATTATATATTTCAGTAGATAAAGAAAAATACAGAAAAAAATTTTTAAGAGGTTATTAATATGATTAAACCATTATTTGATAATGTATTATTAAAAAAAGTTGAGGAAGAAAAAGCAACTACCAGTGGAATAGTTTTAGCTTCAAAAGAAGAAACTTCAAATATTGCGATTGTAGTTGCTTTAGGAGAAAGCTGTTTATTATCAAAAGATAATGACGGAGAACTTTCTGAGGGAAGTAAAGTAGTATTTTCAGATAATTATAAAAAAGTTAATTTTAAAAATGAAGAGTACTATTTAGTAAATGAAGAAGAAGTTCTAGCTGTTATTGAAGATTAGGAGGAAACATGGTTAAAGAATTAAAATTTTCAGAAGATGCTCGCCAATCGATGAAAGTTGGTGTTGATAAATTGGCAAATGCTGTCAAAATTACATTAGGACCAAAAGGAAGAAATGTAGTTTTAGATAGAAAGTTTGGTTCTCCACTAATTACTAATGATGGGGTATCAATTGCTAAAGAAATAGAATTAGAAGATCCATATGAAAACATGGGAGCGAAATTAGTAGCTGAAGTTGCTAATAAAACAAATGAAATCGCAGGTGATGGAACTACGACTGCAACTATTCTTGCACAGGCTATGATAACTGAAGGTCTAAAAAACGTTACTAGTGGAGCTAATCCTATCGGTATACGAAAAGGTATGGAAAGAGCGGTGAAAGTAGCTGTTGAACGTCTTCGTGAAATTAGCGTGACGGTAGATTCTAAGGATAAAATAGCTCAAGTAGGTGCTATTTCTGCAGCTGACGAAGAAATCGGAAAATTCATTTCAGAAGCTATGGATAAAGTTGGGAATGATGGTGTCATAACTATTGAAGAATCACAAGCGCTTGATACAACTTTAGAAGTAGTAGAAGGGATGCAATTTGATAGAGGATATTTATCTCCGTACATGGTCAGTGATACAGAAAAAATGATTGCTGATTTAGATAATCCTTATGTTCTTGTTACTGATAAAAAAATTAGTGCTGTTCAAGAAATCTTACCAGTATTAGAAGAAGTAGTTGCAGCAGCTAAACCTTTATTAATTATTGCAGATGATGTTGAACAGGAAGCTGTTGCGACACTTGTCGTAAATAAATTACGTGGTACATTTAATGTTGTAGCTGTAAAAGCTCCAGGATTTGGAGAAAGAAGAAAAGCTATATTAGAAGATATTGCTATATTAACTGGTGGAACATTAATTACTGATGATTTAGGTTTAGAATTAAAAGATGCTAACATAACAATGCTTGGAAAAGCTGCTAAAGTAAATGTAACTAAAGATAATACTGTTATTGTTGGTGGTAAAGGTGATAAAGAAAAGATTGAAAGCAGAACACAACAGATTAAAGCATTGTATGCAGAATCGAGTTCAGAATTTGACCGTGAGAAATTACAAGAAAGATTAGCCAAATTATCAGGTGGGGTAGCTGTAATTAAAGTAGGAGCAGCAACAGAGACTGAACTAAAAGAAAGAAAACTTAGAATTGAAGATGCTTTAAATTCAACTAGAGCAGCTGTAGAAGAAGGTATTGTTCCTGGAGGAGGAACAGCGCTGGTTCAAGTAATCTCTGAGGTTGAAAAACTAGAAGCAACAGGTGATGAACAAACTGGAATTAATATTATTAAAAAAGCTCTAGAAGCACCTGTTCGTCAAATTGCAGAAAATGCTGGGTTAGAAAGTAGTGTTATTGTAGCTAAACTTAAAGAGGTTGAAGTTGGGTATGGATTTAATGCTGCTACTGAAGAGTGGGTAGATATGATAAAAGCTGGTATAGTAGATCCAACAAAAGTTACTCGCTCGGCACTACAAAATGCTGCGAGTGTATCAAGTTTATTCTTATCAACAGAAGCTGTTGTAGCTGATGTTTCAAAGGATGAACCGATGCAACCACAAATGCCAATGATGTAAAACTAATAGCTAAAACAAATAATTTGAATAATTGGCTATGATATTATAAAATAAATTCATAAGAATTAAAGGAGACAGAAACAATGAGAGAAATCACAGATAAAGAATTTTTTGAATTATCAAAAACTGATAGTGTAAAAGTATTTGACTTTTGGGCACCATGGTGTGGTCCATGTAAAATGTTAGCGCCAGTATTAGAAGAAGTTGCTAGCGAATTTCCAAACATTGAATTCTACAAAGTTAATGTAGATGAAAATCAAGAAGCTGCTGGTGAATTTGGAATTATGTCAATTCCTACGCTACTAATTATGAAAAATGGAGAAGTACTAGAAGAAAAAACTGGATACCAACCAAAAGAAGCATTAGTAGAATTACTATCTAAATTCTAATAGAAAAAAAGCTACGGAATTAATATTCTGTAGCTTTTTTTAGTAAAAATAAAAGAAGGAATAGCTTGTGATTAAGCTATTCCTTCTTTTTGTTTTCATGTTATTAATAATTTTTTAAATATTGATCAATTTCCCAATCGGTAACTTGAGTTCTAAATGAATCCCATTCGATTGATTTTGCTTCTATAAAGTTATAGAAGATGTGATCTCCTAATGCTTCCTTCATAATAGGAGAAGTTGATAATTCTTTTAGTGCTGTATATAATGTTGAAGGTAATTCATCTATACCATTTGCGATTCTTTCTTCACGAGTCATAACATAAATATTACTTCTAACTTCAGGTGCTGGAACTAGTTTATTTTCAATTCCATCTAAACCTGCTGCTAAGATTGTTGTCATTGCTAAGTATGGATTTGCAGCTGGATCTACTGATCTAACTTCTACACGTGTAGATTTACCACGTGCGGCAGGAATACGAACTAGAGGTGAACGGTTTGAAGTTGACCATGCAACATAGCAAGGGGCTTCATAACCAGGTACTAAACGTTTATATGAGTTTACTGTTGGATTACATACAGCTGTGAAACTACGAGCATGTTTAAGAATTCCTGCGATAAAGTGTGATGCTACTTCACTTAACCCATTTTCACTATTTTCATCATAAAAGCTGTTTTCACCATTACTGAACATAGAAACGTTACAGTGCATACCAGATCCATTAATACCAAAAATTGGTTTCGGCATAAATGTCGCATGTAAACCGTGTTTTCTAGCAATAGTTTTTACAATTAATTTAAATGTTTGAATGTTATCGCAAGCTGAAATTACATCATCGTATTTGAAGTCGATTTCGTGTTGACCTGGAGCAACTTCGTGGTGACTTGCTTCAATATCAAATCCTAGGCGTTCAAGCTCAAGAACGATGTCACGGCGTACGTTTTCTCCTAAATCAACAGGAGCAAGATCGAAATAACCACCATTATCATTTAATTCTAAACTTGGTTCACCATTTTCTTTTAGTCTGAATAAGAAAAATTCTGGTTCTGGTCCAAGATTTAAAGTATCAAAACCTAATTTTTTCATTCTTTCAAGTGTTCTTTTTAAATTACCACGAGGATCACCAGCGAAAGGTTTTCCATCTACAGTATAAACGTCACAGATGAAACGAGCTACTTTACCGTATTCGCTATCCCAAGAAAATACTAAGAATGTATTTAAATCAGGGTAAAGATACATATCACTTTCTTCGATTCGTACAAAACCTTCAATCGATGAACCATCAAACATCATTTTATTATCTAGTACTTTTTCAATTTGACTAACAGGTACTTCTACATTTTTGATTGTACCAGTAATATCAGTAAATTGTAATCGAATATACTTAACGTTTTCATCTTCAATTCTTTTAATTATTTCTTCTCTAGTAATAGTTTTAGCCATGTTGTCTCCTTATTTTGTAGAAAATTATTGTAAAAAAATCTAACACTAAAATTTATTCTTTTTGTTGTTATAAAATCTAGATAAATCACCACGTCCAATTGAGCGTTCTCTAGGTAAACCGTTTGGTCCTGCGAAAATATCGTTATGGATAATCTGTCTGATTTGAGTTGTTTCAGCAGGTACTTCTTTTTCATTAATTATTTCATCGATAGCTTTTAGACTAAAACCTTTTGTCAGTAGGTCTTTAATAGTCAATAATTTATCGATATCATTAAAAGAAAAAAGCCTAGTATTACCTTCAGTACGTTTTGGAGTGAAGAGTTTTTTTTCTTCATAGTATCTTATTTGTCTTGCAGTAAGTTGAGTAATTTTTGTTACTACACTTATGGAAAAAACTGGAAGATTTTTTTGTAATTCTTTAAACCCCATAATAGTACCTCTCTAATAAGATTTTGTGAAATAAATATTTTATATCTATATAGTATGATAACAAAAAAAACAAACAAAATAAAGTGTATGTTAGAAAATCTAACAAAAATTAAAGTATGTAAACATTATAAGAGATTTTGTATGTGTTTTTTATATTTATAGAAGAAAGTATGTTTAAAAATTTTTAAAATCATGATAAAATAAGGTTATATAAAAAAGAAAGGATGATAGTATGGCGATATTTTTATCTGTTATAGTTTTTATTATAACTTTTGTATTATTACTAGGTTCATACATAGTATTAGTATCAAATAATAAAATAAAAAGAAGACGTATGGATAAAGTATTGAAATTGGTGGCTGCATACAGTTTAGTTACTGCATTGGTATATTGCTATCAATATTTATACTTATAAAAAATATATATTACAATTAAATATTAAGTTTGGATGTGAAAATTTTGAAAAAAGATTCCTTGTTTAAAGGGACTGCGATACTTAGTTTAAGTTTGATTTTAACGAAAATTTTAGGAGCGGTATATCTTATTCCTTTTTATCAGATAATTGGTGGAGAGGAGCAAATGGCTTTATTCAATTATGGATATAGTTATTATGCTACAATACTTGAGATATCCGGAGCAGGAATACCTCTTGCAATAGCAAAATTGGTTGCCAAATATAATGCAATAGGAGCATATAGTGTTAGTAGAAGAATTTATAAACTAGGATCTTGGTTACTAGTAGTAATGGGGATAGTTGGTTTTTGTATATTATTTTTTGGTTCGGGATTTATATCGGATCAGATTCTTATAAGTAATCAACAAAAATTTACTCCACAAGATGGTGCCTTGGTGCTTAAAAGTTTAAGTTTTGGTATTCCATTAGTTTTAGTATCTTCAGGTCTTAGAGGATTATTCCAAGGGCATGAGATAATGCTACCTTCAGCGCTGAGTCAATTTATTGAACAGGTAGCTCGAATCGCGTTTATGTTAGGTGCAACATATTTCATTATGAAGGTGCTAGGATATGGAGTAGTTGAAGGGAATGTTAGTGCTACATTTGCAGCTGCAGTTGGAGCCGTTTTTTCTTTAATTACACTTTTCTTTTTTTATTCTAAAAATAGACGAAGTTTAGATTTTAATATAGAAGAAGATGAAGTACAACTTGACATTTCAACATCAGCATTAGTGAAGGAGTTTTTCTCAGTTTCTATACCATTTATATTTATAGTAGGTCTATTTCCAATTCTAAATATTATAGACCAACATAATTTTATTCATGGGATGACAGAAATAGGGAAAGCGGACATTGTAGATGGAAGATTCTCAGCATTACAGCTTGTTAATAAAGTAGTAATGATTGCTGTTGCTATTGCTCCAGCGTTTTCTAGTACATTTTTACCTTCTATAACTAGACTATTTGCACAAGGTGATAGAATTACTGTTAGTACTCAAATAAATAAAGTTATTCTGTCATTAATGATGATTGTACTTCCAGCTCTAGTTGGAATGTATGTTCTTGCTGATCCAATTTATTCTGCTTTTTATAGTAGAAGTTTAGAAAATGCTGATTTACTAAGATTTTATTTACCTTTAGCAGTGCTATATTCTATTTATAGTTTAACAAGTATAATTATGCAAGCTGTAAATAAGCAACTATTAAATCTTGCAGCGATTATAGTGGGATTAGTAGTTAAGTATATAACTATTACTCCATTTGTAATGAAATTTGAGACAAATGGTGTGATTTTATCTTCGATCACAACTTACCTTGTGATGATTAGTATAAACTTAATTATTATAAATACAGCAGTTAGACTTAAAATTTTTGAGTTCTTCACTAGATTTTTAATAATCTTAAGTAGTTGTTTTATCATGTTTATCACTGTTGCAGCTATTTATGAATCGATATTATCTAATTTTGTTATTGAATCAAAAATTTCAAGTATGATACTAATTATGATTTGTGCAATATTTGGTATTGTTATCTATTTCTTCAGTATAACTATGATGAAATTCGATGAATATTTATTTGGAAGAAAGATTAAAATTTCATCTTTAAGAAGATTAAGGAGATAAGAATAGTGAGGCTAGATAAATTTATTAGTACAACTACGACATTAAGTAGAGTAGAAGCGAAAAAAGTTATTAAAAAGGGAATATTAATTAACGACAAATTAATAAAGACTCCTGATTATAAGATTGATGAGATTAATGATCAGGTAATTTTAGATGGAAAAAGGTTAGTTTATCAAAAATATGTCTATATTATGATGAACAAGCCGCAAGACACGATATCTGCAACAGAAGATGCGATTGAAAAAACAGTTGTGGATATTTTAAAAGAAGAAGATCGCATTCACAAAGTATTTCCAGTCGGTAGACTTGATAAGGATACTGAAGGACTTATGTTGCTGACGAATGATGGAGAGTTAGCTCATAGATTGATATCTCCCAAAAAAGATGTAGTAAAAAAATACTATGTTGAGGTAAGTGGAGAATTGAAAGATGAGCATCTTCGAATTATTGAAGCTGGTGTAACATTAGAAGATGGATATAAATGTAAGGCTGCTAAATTAGAAATACTAGAAAGCAGCGAGGATGAGAGTAAAGCAAATATATACATAACTGAAGGAAAATTTCATCAAGTGAAAAGAATGATGAAATCACTAGGGACAACAGTAACATATTTAAAAAGATTATCTATTGGTAGTTTAAAATTAGATGAGAATCTAAAATTAGGTGATTATAGATATTTAACAGAAGAGGAACTAAATAAATTAAATAAATAACGGAGGGATATATAATGAGTATCGATTTTAAAAAAGAGGTTCTTAATCATAAGGAGGACTTACTTAAAGATTTATTTGAGTTATTGAGTGTACGTTCAATTTTAGGAACAGATATAACTGAGGAAACTCCATTTGGAAGCGGACCAAGAGAAGCATTAGATCTAATTTTATCTTTTGGTGAACGTGATGGTTACAAGACTAAATTAGTAGAAAATAAAGCTGGACATATTGAAGTAGGTCAAGGTGATGAATTATTTGGTATTCTTGGTCACGTTGATGTGGTACCTGTAGTAGAAGCAGACTGGACTAGTCATCCATTTAAACCAGAAATAAGAGATGGTAAAATATTTGCTCGTGGGTCATTAGATGACAAAGGGCCTACAATGGCAGCTTATTACGCGGTTAAGTTATTAGATAAACTTGGTGTAAAATGGAATAAACGCGTAAGAGTTATTATTGGAAGTGATGAAGAAACTGGATTTAGATGTGTTGAAGCGTACTTTAAACACGAAGAACAACCAGCATCTGGATTCACACCAGATGCGATGTTCCCACTAGTGTATGCTGAAAAAGCAAGAGCAACTTTCGATCACAAATTGAAATTTGTACTTGAAGATGGAAACTATAATTATAAACTTGTTAGATTTAATGGTGGTCAAGTTTTAAATATGGTTATTGCTAGTGCAAAAGCTGAATTAGTTGGTGAAGTATCAGATATTAAAGAAAAATTTGAAAACTTCTTAGCGCAAGAAAAACTTGATGGTGAAGTTACTGTTGAAGATACAATTAAACTTACACTTAAAGGAAAAGCTGCACACGGTTCAACACCACAATATGGTATTAATGGAGCAACAAAATTAGCAGAATTTTTAAGTACATTAGGATTAGATAATAATGGTAAAAACTTTGTAAATTATATAGTAGAAAAACTTGCTAATGATCCATTCGGTGAAAAATTAGGAATTGATTATTCTGATAATGAAATGGGAGAAGCTACATATAACTATGGTATTCTAGATTATGATTTAGAGAAAAAAGTTGGTATAGTTTCAACGGATTGTCGTCATCCTATGAAGTTTGATTTAGTAGCTAGATTGAATGGAGTTAAGGTAGACAATATTGATATTGAAGTTACAAGTACTAAAGAAGCTCATTATGTACCGAAAGATGATGAATTAGTAACTACACTGATGGATGTTTATAGAAAACATACAGGGGATACTAAAAATGATGCGTTTGTACTAGGTGGAGGAACATATGCACGTTGCCTTAAAAAAGGTGTTGCATTTGGATTACTTTTCCCTGGTAAGGAAGATACTATGCACCAAGCAAATGAATATTTAGAAGTAGAAGATTTATTATTAGCTACTGCAATCTATGCAGAAGGAATTTACAAACTTTGTTGTGAACAATAAATTTTATAAAAATATTTATTTGGTATAATGTTTATTTTGTAAAAAATAAGATAATAAGCTATCTCAAAGATATTAATTCTAATTTTTGTATATATAAATTATAATATCTTTGAGATTTTTAATTTTAGTTGAAAAATAGTATCTTGAAAAAAATGATTAAAGAATGTAAAATATATAGTGCATTATAATTTTTAAAAAGAGATTGAAGAAAGGAGCAGTATAAAATATGTCTAAAGAATATTATCAGATGGGCTGGACTTTAGATGATACATATAACGAAGATTATTTTTGTTCGAGAGATAATCAACGTTACTTTATTAAAAAAAATACTACTCCGATGATAGCAACTCTTTCTGCAGAAGGTATTGTACCTAGATTAAGATGGACTAAGCGTATTAGTAATGGAGATGTATTAATCGCACAAGATTTTGAAAATGGTAGAACATTAAATACGGAAGATATGACGGATAAACGTATACCTGAAATTTTGAAAAAAGTGCACGGATCATCAAAACTAAAAAAAATTATGAAAGCTCAAGGCTATGCTGAAGAAACAGCAGCTAGATCGCTTTGTAATTTGAAATCTATCATTGCCGATGACCTTAGAAAAAATAGTAATATTGTCGATGCATTAAATTATTTAGAGAAGTGTTTGCCAGATGATGATGTAGAATATACTCCTTGTCACACGGATCTACATAAGGATAACTGGTTACTTTCTGATCAAGGTAAGTTATTTTTAGTAGATTGGGAACATTCTATACTTTGTGATCCTGCTATTGATATTTCATTTGTATTATATCGATACATACCACAAAGTGAATGGAATGAATGGCTAAAAATTTATGGACAAGAGCCAACAATAAAATATAGAAATAGGCTAAAATGGTATATAACTTTACAATCTGTCATAATGATAGTTTGGTATCATGAGAAGAAACAATTATCAGAAATGAACTCGTGGCTAGTCTTCTTAAATAGTATTTTTAACGATTTTATATAAGCATTAAGTAGGAAATTCCTAATTAATGCTTTTATTTTTTTTATAATCGGTGTAAAATAGAAATAGTTGCGTAATTTATTCTTATAGAAGAAACTAATATTTGAATATATTATGATAAATGAAATTAATGGAGAGATGGGATGAGTATAAAACAATATAAATTATATCTAATTGACCTAGATGGTACAATTTACAATGGTGAGAAGAAGATAAAATATGCTAAGGAGTTTGTTGATTATTTAAATGAAAATAATATAGACTATTTATTCTTAACTAATAATTCAACAAGGCAACCTAAAGACGTAGCAGAACATTTAAAGAAATTTGATATCGAGACATCAGAAGAACATGTATTTACATCAAGTGATGCTACTAAAATTTATCTTGAAGGTAAGGGATATAAAAATTTATATGTAATCGGTGAAGCAGGGCTTAAGAATACTTTAAGTTCATTTACTCAAAGAGAAAATGAGGAAGGTGTTGACGCAGTTGTAGTTGGTCTTGATAGACAACTTACTTATGATAAACTTGCAATTGCTGCAAAAGCTGTATTGAATGGGGCAGAACTGATTGGTACTAATCCAGACACATTGTTACCAACAGCAAATGGCTTTGTACCAAGTAACGGGGGACAAGTTAAGTATCTAGAGTATGCAACTTCTACACCAGCTACCTTTATAGGTAAGCCTAGCAAAATTATTATGGAATGTGCTATGGATTTATTTGACTATAGCAAGGAAGAGATTGTTATGGTTGGAGACAACTATGATACTGATATTATGTCTGGTATTAATGGTGGAATAGATACAATTCACGTTCAAACAGGTGTTACAAGTGTAGAAGATCTAGAAACTAAAGAGCATAAACCGACTTATTCTATTAAAAATTTATTCGAACTAGTTAAATAAAAGGAGAAATCATGATTATTAAAACAGAAGAACAATTACAAAAAATGAAAGAAATAGGTTTCATCTGCGCTACTATTCGCGATGAAATGGTTAAAAGAGCAGTGCCTGGTGTTTCAACAAAAGAATTAGATAATATCGCTAAAGAATTATTTGAAAAACATGGAGCGAAATCTGCGCCAATTACTGAATACGATTTTCCAGGATATACATGTATTTCATTAAATTATCAAGCAGCGCATGGAATACCTTCTAGTACAAAAATACTAAAAGACGGGGATCTTCTAAATATTGATGTATCAGGTTGTAAGGATGGTTATTATGCTGATACCGGTATTTCTTTTGTTGTTGGTAAGGTAGACGATCCAATGAAAGAAAAAGTATGTGAAGTTGCTAAAGAAGCATTTTACGAAGGAATTAAACATGCTGTGGCAGGAAGAAAAATAAACCAAATCGGTAAGCATGTACATAAAAAAATAAAAGAACATAAACTACAAGTAATCGAAAACTTAACGGGTCATGGAATTGGAACTTCATTACATCAAGAACCACAACATGTGTTCAATTATTTTGATCCATGGGATAATCTAATCTTAAAAGATGGTATGTGTTTAGCTGTTGAACCATTCGTCTCAACAAAAGCTAAAACTGTAGGGAACTCAGATAGAGATGAATGGGAATTAGTAGCGAATGATGGTTCATATATTGCTCAATATGAACATACGATTGTTGTTAGAGAGAATGCTGAACCATTGATATTGACTAAAATTGATTAATTTTTAATGGAAAAAGTTGACAAGTTAATAAAAATGTTTTAAGATACTACTTATTATAAAATTATGGAGAGAAGAAAATGGCAGAAAATTTAGTAATAGTCGAATCTCCTTCTAAGGCAAAAACTATTGAAAAATATCTAGGGAAAAAATATAGAGTAATATCTTCAAAAGGTCATGTAAGAGATCTTCCAAAAAGTAGAATGGGAGTAGAAGTACTAGATAATGGAAATGTAGATGTTGATTACATTTCTATAAGAGGGAAGGGCGATGTAATTAAGTCTTTAAAAAAAGAAGCTAAAGGAAAGAAAGTATTCCTAGCATCCGATCCCGATAGAGAAGGAGAGGCAATAGCTTGGCATATTGCACATATTTTAGGATTAGATAATAATTCTGATAACAGAATTGTTTTTAATGAAATAACAAAAGACGCAGTAAAAGATGCGATAAAGCATCCACGTAAGATAAATACTGATTTAGTTCAGTCACAACAAGCCAGAAGAATATTAGATCGTTTAGTTGGATATAATATTTCTCCTGTCCTTTGGAAAAAAGTAAAACCAAAGCTATCTGCAGGAAGAGTGCAAAACGCGGCTCTAAAGCTAATTGTTGATAGAGAAGAAGAAATTCAAAAATTCGTTCCACAAGAATATTGGTCTATGCCAATCGATTTTATAAAAAATAGAAAAGTCTTAACGGCTAATTTCTATTCTTATAAAGGAGAAAAACTTAAACTTGAAAGTAAAAAAGATGTAGAAAAAATAAGAAAAGCTATAAAAGGTGAGACATTTAAAGTTATCGATGTAACGAAAACTAATAAAAATCGTAATGCACCGAATGTTTATATTACTTCTACAATGCAACAAGATGCTTCTAGAAAGATTAACTTCAAAACACGCAAGACTATGAGTGTTGCTCAAGAATTGTATGAAGGTATTAACCTTAAAAAGTTAGGTGGAGTTACTGGTTTAATTACATATATGAGAACGGACTCTACAAGGGTTTCTGATGAAGCGGTTAAAATGGCTAGTGATTATATACTTAACAATTTTGGTAAAGAATATTTAGCGTCAGCAGTTAAAGCTAGAAAATCAAGCAAGAATGTTCAAGATGCTCATGAAGGAATTAGACCAACAAATGTTAACTTCACACCTGACAGTATTAAAGAATACTTGTCTAATGATCAATATAAACTGTATAAACTTATATGGGAAAGATTCTTAGCTAGTCGTATGAGTGCTGCAGTTTATGAAACAAGCACAACTACATTTGAAAATAATAAGGTTGTATATAGAGGGGCGCATTCTAAGTTACTGTTTAATGGATTCTTAGCAGTATTGAAAGAAAAAGAAAAAGTAAAACTTGCACCAGAATTTGAAGTCGGAGAAGATGCAAAAGTCAAAGAAATTAAAGAAGAACAGCATTTTACTCAACCACCTGCACGCTACTCTGAAGCTAAACTTATAGCTGAACTTGAAGAGTTAGGAGTAGGACGTCCTTCAACTTATGCTACAATTGTTGATACTTTACAAAAGAGATATTATGCAAAATTACAAAATAAAGTATTTACACCAACTGAATTAGGAACATTAGTTAGTAAGATAACAGAACAATATTTCCCTGATATTATAAATACTAAGTTTACAGCTAATCTTGAGAGTCAATTAGACGATATAGCAGAAGGCAAAGTAGGTTGGGAAAAAACTATTTATAATTTCTATAGCAATTTTAGAAAAGATGTTGAAAAAGCAGAAACTGAAATGGAAAAAGTAGAAATTAAACAAGAATTTACAGGAGAAAGCTGTCCAGAATGTTCTTCACCACTTGTATTTAAGTTAGGTAAATTCGGTAAGTTTATTGCTTGTTCTAATTTCCCTGACTGTAGATATACTAATACTATCCAAAAAAAGGTTGGAGTAACATGTCCAAAATGTAAGAAACATGAAATTTTAGAGAAGAAATCTAAAAAAGGAAAATTATTCTATGGTTGTGAAGGATTCCCAGAATGTGATTTTGTTTCATGGGATAAACCTATAAATAGAAGTTGTCCAAAATGTTCAAATATCTTATATGAAGGAAAAAAAGGTGTACAATGTGCACATTGTGACTATAAAGAAGAAATAAAAAAATAGAAAAATGGATAAAAAGGATTTGATAATTGTTCTCAATTATCGAATCCTTTTGTTATTAGTACGATACATATAGATTATAGAAAATTAATTGTTTGAAAATGATTGCATTATTGATATATTAGAATTGCAAACGAAATACTTTATCTACAAATTTAATGAATTATCAGAAAATTTAAAACATTTATCCAACAAAAAAGGTAATATATTTTAAAAATCTATTGACAAATGTTAATAAATATATTATTGTATATAACATATTAAAAATTAATTGAAAATATTTGGAGGAGATGACATGTTGAAATTTTTAAAGAAAAATCCATATGTATCAATTGGACTTATGCTATTTGCACTATTCTTTGGTGCTGGTAACTTAATTTTCCCAGCATTCTTAGGACAAAACGCTGGAACAAACTTATCTACAGCGATGATCGGATTTATTATTATGGGAGTGGGATTACCACTACTAGGAGTTATTGTAATGGGGTATTCAGGGGCTGAAGACCTATTAGATTTATCAAGCAGAGCAGGGAAAGTATTCGGTGTTGCTTTTACGACTTTATTATACTTAACAATTGGACCTTTCTTTGCAATCCCTAGAACAGGGACTACTACTTATGAACTAGGATTATCTAGCTTCGTAGCACCAGAAAATACTACAATTGCCCAAGCTATTTTCTTAGCATTCTTTATGGGATTAACATTATGGTTAGCTATTAGCCCTAATAAATTAGTAGATAGAATCGGAACTGTAATCACACCAGTTTTACTACTTTCAATGGTTGTTTTAATCATTGCATCATTAGTAAAACCTATGGGTGTAGCACAAGAACCTACAAAAACTTATCAAACTACTTCATTAGCATTTACAAATGGATTAATGGAAGGTTATAATACAATGGATGCATTAGCATCATTAGTATTTGGTATTATCGTAATTAACTCTGTTAAACTTTACGGAGCAAAAACTAAAAAAGAAGTATTTAACAATACAGCTAAATCAGCAATTATCGCTGCTTTATTATTAGCTTTAGTATATGTATTTATCTCTAATATCGGAGCAACATCAGTTTCTGTTTTAGGATTACAAAAAACTGGAGCAGGAGTATTAACAGGGGCAACAACATATTACTTTGGTAATGTTGGTAAATTATTACTATTCGTTATCGTATTCTTAGCTTGTTTAACTACAAGTGTTGGATTAGTAACAGCTTGTGCTTCATTCTTCGTAAGACTTTACGACAAAGTTAGTTATAAAACTTACGCTATCGCATTAACATTATTCTCATTTGCAGTAGGTAACTACGGATTAGCAGCAATCATCCAAGGAGCTGTTCCAGTACTTGTTTTATTATATCCATTAACAATGGTATTAATTTTACTAGGATTTTTAAACAACTTCTTTGGTGGTAAAAAAGTAGTTTATGTTTGTACAGTTTTATTCACTGGATTATTTAGTTTATATTCTACTGTAGCTTCAACATTTAAACTTGCAGTACCTGCAGTTGATAATGTTCTAGCTAAAGTAAACTTCCTTCCAGTACCAGCTGATTTTGCTTGGTTAAACTATGCATTAGTAGGATTTGTACTTGGAGTTGTATTAACATTCTTTGTAAAAGAAAATAAATAACTACACGTAAGATGGTAGAAGAGATATCTTCTATCATCTTTTATTTTTCTTTACTATTGTTTTGACATTAGGTTAAAGCAATGGTATTATTATAAGATGTAATCTAATATTTAAAGAGATAAAATGAATATAACAATAAAACATTACACTAATGTTATTTTTTATAGGAGAAATAATGGTTTTAGAATTTAAAGAATATACAAAAAAAATAAAAAGAGATACGATATTAGAACTTGATTTCAGAGTTGAAACAGGAGAAATATTGACTATTGTTAATAATAGTTCTGCAAGTTTAGAATTATTAAAGGATTCTTTTAGACAAAGAACTAAGTTTAAAGGTGAAATTCTTTTCGATGGTGAGAACATAAATAATCAGAGACTTTTATTTGCTAAAGATTTTGGTTTTTATAATGATTTATCATTATTAAAAAATCTGAAAAAAGCATTATCTCTATTTAATATAAAAGCTACTGAAGAAGAATTAGTAGGTGACCTAGAATTTTTAAACTTAGATTCTGGAGGAAAATATAAGGATTTAGAATCAAATGAAGTGACAAAATTTCATATTCTATTTTCAATTTTAGTAGATCAAAATGTATTAATCGTTGATAACACGGAAGAGAGTTTAACTACTGAAGATAAAGAAGAGATTAGTGAATTAATTCTTGATAAATCAAACAATGCAAATGTGATTATTTTAGATACAATGCTTAATAGCTTTAATAGTATTGCTGATAAAGTTTTAGTTATTACTGATGGAATTAAATCATACTTCGGAAATTTAGAAGACTTATTAATATTAAAACAACTTACGGCTATAAATGTTTCTAGTCAAGAAAATCTAGATGAAATTTTAGAAGGGCATCAATTTACTATTTATCACAATAATGAAATAGTAGTAAGAGAAGAAGTTCTTGAAGAAGTAGTTTATGCTTTATTGAAAAATAACATAGAAATATTTCAAATTCGTAATCTAGGTGAAAAAATTAAACTATATGAGGGCGAGGCTGATCTATAATGTTGTTCGCATTAGAATTCGGAAAGTTATTTAGACGTAAATTTAATTATTTATTTATAATTATTTTATCGTTAATTAACTTTGCATTTGTATATAAACTAGACACGTTGGCTACGTTTTATGATAAGTCAATATTAGATATTATATTTTCAATAATTCTTAAAGTGAATATGGTGATAGTAATTTTTATAATGGGATTAAATTACATATATTCATATAGAGAAGATTATATTTCAAAAGTAAATGTTCTTTTGGAAATAAGAAAAAAGAAATCAACAAGAGATATCTTAGCTATTTTAGCAAATTTAATTTATTTTTTAGTTTACTATGTTATAGTAATTGCATGCTTCATAGGAATAATTTTCTTACTAAAAAGAAATATTTTTGAAGAGTTAAAAACATTAATGTTGAATGTTAATACAGCAGGATCATATGCTGCGATGCTAGTTTTATTATTCGTGTTTGCTAACCTTATTTTCTTATTAGCATTAACACTATTTAATAACACAAACTTGGCAATTTCTTTCTCACTTTTATTTTTCATAGGAGGAGAAGTTATAGCAAATATGATAAAATCTAGATTTTCTGTACCAGCAGAAAGAGTAGATAATAGTGTATTAACTATCTTTACTAAATCTTTTAATCTATTAAATCAGAATATTACTTTTAATCTGGGTAACTTTTTACCGCTAGCATTAAACATGTTAGGATTAATCGTAGTTATCGTTATTGTTAGATTAATGAAAAAAATAATAGGATAGAAGGAGATTAGAATGGATACACAGATACTAATTCAATATGTGATAGTATTATTGAGTTTAATACTTTTAGAAGGATTACTTTCAGCAGATAATGCTATTGTTCTTGCAGTTATGGTTAGACATCTGCCACCTAAAGAACAAAAGCATGCATTGATGTACGGTCTTGCAGGAGCATTGATATTTAGAATAATAGCGATTTTCTTAATTACAATATTAGCGCAGTATTGGGAAATTCAAGTTTTAGGTGGTTTGTACTTGTTATATATGGCAGGTGCACATATTAAAGAATTTTTCGATAAAAGAAAACAAGGTGATGAAACTGAAGAGATTGCTGAACCTAAAAAACAAAGTGGTTTCTGGGCGACTGTAATTAAAGTTGAGCTTACTGATATAGCTTTTGCGATTGATTCAATTTTAGCTGCTGTAGCTATTGCGATAACATTACCTCATATTTCTGAGACATCTATTGGAGGAATTAACCTTGGTCAATTTACTGTAATGGTAATTGGAGGTTTTGTTGGTGTAGTTATCATGCGTTATGCAGCTAACATATTTATAAGAGTATTAGAAACTAAACCAGGTTTAGAAATCGCCGCATTTCTTATTGTTGGTTGGGTAGGTATTAAACTATTTGTAATTGCAGCTGCTCATGAGAAATTAGCACTTATCCCTCATGATTTCCCACATTCTACACTTTGGACTGTTATTTTCTGGGTAGTATTACTTGGATTATTAGTGTGGGGAGTATTAGTTTCAAAAAGATTTGAAAATAAATAGTATTTAAAAAGAGATGATATGTATATATCGTCTCTTTTTAGTATTTGTATGTTTCTTATTTTCATATACACAAATTAATATCTATGATATAATTTTAAATTATATATTAAAATACAAGGAGGATAAAAATGGCATTTGATGGTTTTTTCATAAGAAAAATGGTGAAAGAATTAGAAGAAAATATATTAAATGGTCGTATAAATAAAATAAATAATTTATCGACAGATGAATTTGTATTTTCTGTTAGAAAAGGAAAGAATTTAAAATTGTTTTTATCTGCAAGTTCAAGTGCGTCTAGAATACAGTTAACAAATAATAGTTTTGAAAATCCTTCAACACCTTCGAATTTTTGTTCAGTACTTAGAAAGTATTTAACAGGTGGAATAATATTAGAAATAAATCAAGTTAATAATGACCGAATAGTAATTTTTAAAATAAAAAACTTTGATGATTTAGGATACGAAAAGTATTATTATCTAATTTCAGAATTAATGGGTAAACACTCAAATATAATATTAACTAATGAAGATAATATTATATTAGAGTCTTTAAAAAATAGCTACAGTCTTGAGTATAAGAGATCGACTATATCTAATATGGAATACACCCTTCCTCCGACAGTAGAAAAAATTAATCCTTTTGACTTTAGTAGCTATAGTGACATTGAGTTTCCTATTGATGATAAAAAATTCTTAATGAAAAGTTTCTACGGCGTTTCAGCATTACTGAATAATTATTTCCCAAAAAATTCGGAAGAAGATTTGAAAAATTCATTTATTAGTTTTTGTAAGGAGTTTGATAATTACTTTAAACCCGTTTTACTTGAAGAGAACAATAAGAAGGATTTTTATTTCTTTGAAGTTAAAGAGTATAGTAGAGATTTTGAATCATTGTCACAATTATTAGATTACTACTACATGGATATAGCCAGAGAGTCGATAAATAAAAATACTGATAAAAAGCTTTTTAATTTTGTTAATTCTAAAATAAATAGATTAAATAAGAAAATTGATATATTAAAAAATGAACTGGAACAAGCTAATAATAGAGATGATTATAAATTAAAGGGACAACTTCTAATTTCAAATATTTATTTATTTAAAAAAGAAATACCGGAGATTGTAACACTGCAAAATTTTTATAGTGAAGATTTATCGGATATTGAGATCGATTTAGATCCGAATCTAACTATTGAGAAGAATTCAGAGAAGTACTTTGATTTATATAAAAAGAACAAGAGAACAATTGAGAATTTAATTGAACAAATAGAGATTGCGAAACAGGATTTAGGATATTTTGAGACTATAAAATTCCAAATAGAAAATGCAGATAAAACTGATATAGCAGAAATCAAAGAAGAATTGATTGCTAATGGAATATTAAAAGAAAAGATTAAGGTAAATAAGAAAAAAAATAAGAGTAATTATTTTGTAATTAACCATAATGGTACTGCCATTTATGTCGGAAAAAATAATCTTCAAAATGATGCTATTACCAATAAATTAGCAAGACGAGATTACCTATGGTTTCATGCTAAAGATATTCCTGGTAGTCACGTTGTAATTTTCGATAATAATCCTAGCGAAGAGACAATAGAGATTGCATCGATGTTAGCTGCCTATTATTCTAAGTTTAAAAATGAAGAGTATGTTAATGTTGATAGAACGTTAATTAAAAATGTAAAAAAAATATCTGGTGCTAAACCGGGCTTAGTAACTTACACTGGACAAAAAACAGTTAAGCAGAAAATTGATAAAGATTTTATAGGTGAGCTTTTAATAAAATAAATCAATTAAATAGTCAAGGAAGGTGAATATATGAATGATAAATTAGATATAAAGACTGCAATAAAGGATACATTACCTACAGTTTTTGGATATATTGGAATAGGTTTGGCATTTGGTATCATAGCAAGTTCAGCTGGTTTTAATCCTCTCGTTGTCGGAGCGATGTCGTTATTCATATACGCAGGTGGTGCACAATTCATAACTGTAAGTATGCTTTCAAGCGGCTTTCCAATACTTTCAATCGTCCTTGCAACTTTTTTAATTAATTCAAGAATGATATTAATGAGTATGGCAACAGCTCCGTTTTTCAAACGATATAGTGTATTTAAGAATATTATTATTGGTACTTTTTTAACTGATGAGAGTTTTGCTTTAGGAATGAATAAACAGAACTATACTAATGGAAGATTGACTTATGAATGGTTTAATGCTGCAAACCTAGTATCATATTTTACATGGGTTGCGTCATCGGTACTAGGTGCGTTGTTAGGTGGAGTAGTTAAGGATCCCAAGTCCTTAGGTTTAGATTTTGCTCTAGTAGCGATGTTTATAGGATTATTGTATTTACAGGTTATTTCAGATTTTACTATTAAGAAAAAAGTACAATTTCTAGTAATTATTGTTGTATTCTTCTTAGTATATTTTGGAATGATTTTTATCCCAAGCAATGTATTGATTATTGTGGTTACTTTAATAGGATGTGCGATAGGAGTGGTGTTGAAAAATGTTATCTACTAACTATATAATATTAACAATATTAGGATGCACAATTGTGACTTGGTTATCTAGGGTACTTCCATTTGTATTATTAAAGAAATTTGATTTACCTAAGCCAATCATAGAGTATTTAAGTTTTGTGCCGATTGTAATAATGTCAGCTTTATGGTTTGATAGCCTATTTATTCAAAAGATTGGAGAGTTTCCTCAGATTAATTATGAAAATCTACTTGCTTCTCTACCTACTGTATTGAGTGCAATTATTTCAAAGAGTCTTTTGGTGATAGTTGTAGTAGGAATAAGTTCATTAGCAATTATTAGACTTGTATTTTAAAAATAAAAATTGAGAATTTTAAGAAAATATTATCGAATTAATTTACAACTTAAATATACATGTTTATAGTTTAAATTTTTTCCGATTTATGGTATCATAAAAAGATAATAAAACATAACAGAAGGATACGAAAAATGGAGAAAGGATTATTAATAGTTCTTTCAGGACCTTCAGGAGTAGGTAAAGGTACTGTTAGAAAAAGAATTTTTGAAAGTAATAATGTTGACTTCGAATATTCAATTTCAATGACGTCAAGAGGTATGAGACCTGGTGAAGTAGACGGGGTTGATTATTTCTTTAAGACGAAAGAAGAATTTGAATCTTTAATACAGCAAGGTGAGCTATTAGAATATGCTCAGTATGTCGATAATTATTACGGAACTCCCGTTAAATATGTAAGGGAGACGATGGAAAAAGGAAAAGATATATTTTTAGAAATTGAAGTACAAGGTGCAGGACAAGTAAAAAGTAAAATTCCAGATGCTTTATTTATATTTTTAGCACCACCTAGTATTGGTGACCTTAAAGAAAGATTAAAAGGTCGTGGAACTGAGAGTGATGAAGTAATTGAATCACGTATAGCGAAAGCTAAAAAAGAAATTAATATGATGCACTTATACGATTATGTAGTTGAGAATGATGAAGTAGACAAAGCTGTAGAAAGAATTAAAGCAATTATACTTAGTGAGCATTTAAAACGTGAGCGTATAGAGATGAAATATAGAAGAGCATTATTAGAATTAGAAGAAATGTAGGAGAAAAAAATGTTATATCCAAAATTAGACGTATTAAAATCAAAAGTAAACTCAAAATATATGCTAGTGTCATTAGCAAGTAAAAGAGCAAGAGAACTATTTGCAAATCCTGAAACAAGCAAACTAGATAAATACACTTCTCATAAAGAAGTTGGTAAAGCATTAGAGGAAATTGCTGAAGGTAAAATTTCTGTATTAGAAAAATAGTTTAGATTATTGTTTACAAAACGTTATTTTTAGTGTAAAGTAATATAAGTGTTTTTCTTTGAGTGATCGCGGCAGAAATGCTGAGGAAAGTCCATACTCACACAGGCTGAGATGCCTGTAGTGTTCAACGCTAAACGAAAAAATAAGTTTAGGCACCTTATGGTGACGGCAGAAAATATGACCTAAGTAGTTTTCTATATGGTTATATGTCTTGAAAGTGCCACAGTGACGGAGTTCTTATAGAAATATAAGAAGTGGAACGCGGTAAACCCCTTGAGTGAGCAATTCAAATTTTGGTAGAAGCACTTATTCCGCAGAAATGAATGTAGGAATAGGAAATATGTATATATTTAGACAGATGATCACAGCTATTTTTACGAGAGTAGACTAGTCTCGTTTGAGTAAGATAGATACAGAATATGGCTTATGATAAGAAAAACAACTAGTTCTAGGGGCTCTTAGGAGCCCCTTTTTTTAAGGAGGAAGAAATGAATTTTAATTTAGTAGCAACAACCCCTATGGGAATTGAAGCAATAGTAGCTAAAGAAGTGCAAGAATTAGGTTATGAAACAAAAGTAGAAAACGGGAGAGTGTATTATTCAGGAGATAAGAGAGCAATAGTGCGTTCGAACCTATGGTTAAGATGTGCAGATAGGGTTAAAATCGTAGTTGCACAATTTCCTGCGTATACTTTCGAAGAACTTTTTGAAAAAACTAAAGAAATAGAATGGGATAAATATCTTCCAGTAGATGCTAAGTTTCCTGTCGATGGACGAAGTCATAAGTCTACACTATTTAGTGTTTCTGACTGTCAGTCAATCGTAAAAAAAGCAATTGTTGAAAAAATGAAGAAAAGCTATGGAGTTACAGGGTGGTTAACCGAGACAGGAGCTAGATATAGACTAGAGATTATTATGTTAAATGATATTGCAACTATTCTATTAGATACGTCTGGAGATGGATTACATAAGCGTGGATATCGTGCTAAACAAGGGACAGCTCCATTAAAAGAAACATTAGCAGCAGCAATGGTAAAACTAACTAACTGGAAAGGTGAAACACCTTTATATGATTTATTCTGTGGATCAGGAACATTATTAATTGAAGCGGCTATGGCGGCACAAAATATGGCACCTGGAATCAATAGAAACTTTGACTTTGAAAAATGGCCATGGATGCCGAAAAGTCTCGTAGATGAAGAAAGAAATAAGGCTGAGGATCTAATTGATTATGAAAAAGAATTAGAATTATATGGTTCTGATATTGATCCTAAGATGATAGCAACTGCTGAAAATAATGCTGAAGAAATAGGGTTAGCAGGAGTTATTAAGTTTAAACAGATGTCAGTTTTCGACTTTGTAGCGAAGAAGGAAACTGGGTGTGTAATTGCCAACCCACCGTATGGAGAACGTTTAGGAGAGAAAAAAGAAGTAGAGGCGATGTATAAGTTTTTAGGGACTGAACTTAAAAATAAAAAACATTGGTCACTCTACTTATTAACATCTCATAAAATGTTTGAACATTTATACGGGAAAAAGGCAACGAAAAGAAGAAAGTTATTTAACGGTTCCATTGAATGTACCTATTATCAATACTGGGGAGAAAAATTAAGATAACATTTGACAATTATAAAAATATATCATAAAATAAGGATGTAAGTAGAGTTATATTATAAAGAAAAGAGGTTGAGTTTATGCATTTAACAAAAAGTACTGAACAAGCAATCTGTATAATGGTAATGTTATACCTTCAAGATAGGCATGTTTTCTTAAATTCTAAGGAAATAAGTCAGCGTTTAAATATTTCTCCAACGTATCTGAAAAAAATTATGAGAAAATTGGTTGTCAATGATCTAGTAAAAGCTAACACTGGTATTGGCGGGGGATATAAATATAAATCAAATAAAAAAGTTACTTTATATGACGTATATGTAGCGCTAAATGATGAAGTAGAAATATTTGCTTTAAAAACAGATTATGTATCTAAAATTTTTGAAGGTGCGTTAGCGGTTGATAAACGTTATAGCAAGTATTTGAAAAAAGTTAATACAGTAAATAAAGCTATAAAATCTTCATTAGAAGAAATTACGATCGAAAACTTAGTTGAAGATATTCTTGAAGAGAATTCTAAGATAAGATTAGATTGGAATAATTGGGAAGACGAATTTGAAAGGGTAAATGTCTTCTTTAAAGGATAAAAAAAGAACGGTTATGATTTTTCATAACCGTATTTTTTATTATAAAGCACTAGCAAAAGATTCGATAAATTTATCGATATTTTCAAAGTCTTCGTCTGTATCTGCTTCAATTTCAATTTTAAGGTTTTCTGTTGGGTTAGTTGCACCAGTTTTAGCAATTTGCTCGTTGAATTGATCTACAGAAACACAATATTCATCATAAATTGTGTCACCAGTACCTATAACTCCATAGATTTTTCCTTCATAGTTTTTATCAGCAAGTGCTTCGAAAAATTCTTCCATTTCTTCTGGTAGCTCTCCTTCACCATATGTGTATGTAGCTACGATAAATGCATCGGCATCATCAAGAAAATCAAAATCTTCCATATCTTCGATAAATAATTTTTCTATTTCTAATCCTTTTTCTTCTTCGAATTTTTCAATCATTAAATCAGATAACATTTCAGTATTACCTGTTAAACTCGCATAAACTAATTTAATATTCAAAAAGATTCCTCCGTTCTATATTATATATAAATGATAACTATTCCCTATTATAACGTATTAGAAAAGTTAAGTAAACAAAAACATTTCAGAATATTTATTTTGAGCAAAAGTATTGAAAATTTATGAAAATTGTAGTTTAATTTAACTATCATTTACATTTTGGAGGTACATTATGGAAAAAGGTCTTAATCTTTTCCATTCTATCTGTAGTTGGAGAGAAATTTAATATAAAAATTTTACAAAATATAAATAGAAGATGAGTAATATACTCATTTGGAGGATAGATAAATGGAAAACAAATTTACATTCTTTGAGAAATTTATTATGATTTCTACAAAAGAAACTTTATTATTTTTATTAGTGCTTTTTGGACTATTTTACTTTATGTATTATCTAGCGCAAAAAAGAGTTAGTTCTTCAAAGCGAACTTTATTATCAACAGCAATTGGTTTACTTTTAGGTATAGCTATTCAAGCATATTCAGGTTTTAGTGATGAACCGATGAAAATTAAATATGTTGCTGAGATTACAACTTGGTATTCATTATTCGGTAATGGTTTTATTGATTTGATTAAAATGTTAATTGTTCCATTAGTACTTGTTTCTATTATTAATGTTATAGTTAATATTAATGCAAACACTGATGTGAAAAAACTAACACGTTTAACTTTAATTATTACTTTAGGTATGGTAGCTATAAGTTCAATTGTTGGGTTTGTAGTGTCTGCTATCTTTAAACTTGGAAGTAGTTCTATTGTTCTAGGAAATGGAGATAGTAAAATTAAAGAAGTGAAAAACGTTGTTACAATTATTCGTGAATTAATTCCTTCAAATCCTATAAAAGCGATGGTTGATTTTAACGTTATCGGTGTAGTAATTTTTGCAATGTTTATAGGCTTAGCTGCAAGATATATTCAAAATAAAGATGAAAACAAAGTTAAAACTTTTATTGATTATATCGCCAACTTACATGCTATAGTTTCTCGTATGACAGTGTTAGTAATTAGATTATTACCTTATGCAGTAATTCCATTATTAGCGAATACAATTGCTCAAAGAGGATTAAAATCAATTAAAGATGTATTATTATTCATTGCTTTACTATATGTAGCCGTTGTAATTCAATTCATTATTCAAGGATTATTCTTAGTTTTACACGGTGTTTCACCAGTTACATACTTCAAAAAAGCAAGTAAACCTTTAGTTTTAGCATTTACTTCTCGTTCAAGTGCAGGTACTTTACCTCTAACAATTAGTACATTAACTAAAGAAATGGGAGTAAACCAATCAACAGCAAACTTTGTTGCTTCATTCTCATCTACAGCAGGGATGCAAGGATGTGCAGGGATTTACCCGACTATGTTAGTTGTGTTCTTAGCTAATGCAAATGGAATTGCAATTGATGCAACATTATTCATTATGACTGTGATTGTTGTAACTTTAGGTTCAGTAGGTATTGCAGGAGTTCCAGGAACAGCAATTACTGCTGCTTCAGTTTCAGTAAACGGAGTAGGTTTTGGTGCATTATTTAATCAAATTAACCCAATCTTAGCAGTAGATCCAATCTTAGATATGGGACGTACTTGCTTAAACGTTAGTGGTGGTATGACAAACTCAATAATGGTTGATAAACACTTAGGTTTATTCAGTAAAGATAAATTTAATGAGTTTAACAAGCTAACAGAATAGACAGATTAATCGTGGTACGAAAGTGCTACGATTTTTTTGTATTCAAATATTATAGCTAGATAGTAAGAATATAAATACTATCTAACATAGGATGAAAATGTAAAAAGTTTATTTAAAATATGAAATAACAAAACTATTATATGTATATTATTAGTTTTTTTGTTCCCAATATGATAATATAATAAAGGTAAAAATTTAGTAATATATCAAAATTTTGGTCAAAGCATTATTTTGCAATTACGTTAAAATATATGGAGGTACTATGACTGAATTTTTAAAAGAATATGATGTTATTGTAATTGGAGGAGGACATGCCGGAATTGAGGCAGCACACGCCGCTAGTAGAAAAGGTGTTAAAACTTTAATGATTACAATAAACTTAGATACTATTGGTTTTATGCCATGTAACCCAAGTGTGGGTGGACCGGCAAAAGGAATTGTTGTACGTGAAGTAGATGCACTTGGTGGTCTAATGGGACGTGTAGCAGACAAAACTAACATTCAAAGTAAGATGTTAAATACAGCAAAAGGGCCAGCAGTTCGTGCATTAAGAATGCAATCTGATAAGGTAGAATACCAATTAGAGATGAAGAGAATCTTAGAAGATACTCCAAATCTAGATATCGAGCAAGCGATGGTACGTGAGCTTATTATTGAAGATAATAAAGTGGTTGGTTTAAGAACTATGCTTGGTACAGCATATAAAGCTAAGACAATAATTATCACAACGGGTACTTATTTACGTGGTGAAATCGTAATTGGAGATATTAAATATTCTTCAGGACCTAACCATCAGATGCCATCAATCGATCTTGCAAAACAATTAGAAGAATTAGGTTTTGATTTAGTTAGATTTAAAACTGGGACACCACCAAGGGTTAATGCAGATAGTGTAGATTTTTCAAAAACAGCGATTCAACCAGGTGATGATGAGGAGCATGCATTTAGTTATGAAACTACAGAATTCGTAAAAGATCAGGTTCCTTGTTGGTTAACTTATACTAATACAAACACTCATGAAATTATTGATAAAAACTTAGGTCGTTCTGCAATGTACTCTGGAGTTATTAAAGGAACAGGACCAAGATACTGCCCAAGTATTGAAGATAAATACGTTCGTTTTAATGATAAAGAAAGACACCAACTTTTCTTAGAACCAGAAGGAAGAAATACGAAAGAAATCTATGTACAAGGTTTATCAACGTCATTACCTGATGATGTACAAAGAGATATGGTTCGAAGTATTGCAGGACTAGAGAATGCAGTTATTATGCGTAATGGTTATGCAATTGAATATGATGCTGTAAATCCAACAACACTTTGGCCTACACTAGAGACAAAATTAATCGATGGATTATTTACAGCAGGTCAGATTAATGGTACAAGTGGTTATGAAGAAGCTGCAGGTCAAGGAATCATGGCGGGAATAAATGCAGCATGTAAAGTTCTAGATGAAGAGCCGATGATACTTGGTCGAGATGAAGCATACATTGGAGTTCTTATTGACGACTTAGTAACAAAAGGAACAAACGAACCTTATAGACTTCTAACTTCAAGAGCTGAACATAGATTACTTCTACGTCACGATAATGCAGATATGCGTTTAACGGAAAAAGCTTATAACTATGGCCTAGTAACAGAAGAAAGATATAATAAATTCTGTGAAAAACGTAGTATGGTAGCTGATGAAATAGAAAGACTTAAAACTTTCAGAATAACTCCAACAGCTGCGACTTTAGAAAAATTAGCAGAGTTAAACAGTGCTGAAATTCGTGATGGAATCTTAGCTATTGATATGCTAAGACGTCCAGAATTAACTCATGCAAATGTACTTTATTTAGCAAATGACGAAACAGTGTTACCTAGAGACGTAGTAGAACAAGTTGAAATCGAGGTTAAATATGAAGGGTATATTAAAAAATCTATTCAACAAGTTGAAAAACTTAAAAAAATGAATGAGATGAAAATTCCTACAGATTTAAATTATGATGATGTACCAAGTTTAGCTCTAGAAGCAAGGGAAAAGCTAAAAAAAGTTTTACCATTAACTATTGGACAAGCATCTCGTATATCAGGAGTTAACCCAGCAGATATTTCAATTCTATTAGTATACTTAGAACAAAGAAGAGGTATGAATAATGAATAAAGAACAATTCTATAATGCTGTGAAAGAAAAGGTAGGTATAGAATTATCAGAACTTCAGAAAGAGCAGTATAGTAAATACTATGATTTAGTTGTAGAATGGAACCAAAAAATTAATCTTACTGCTATTACTGAAGAAGATGAGTTCTATACAAAACATTTCTTTGATTCGATTTCTTTAGCATTTTATAAAGATTATTCAAATATTGAAAGTATTTGCGATGTGGGAAGTGGAGCAGGATTTCCATCAATTCCATTGAAAATATTATACCCAAATTTAAAAGTTACTATTGTTGATTCTTTAAATAAACGTATTAAGTTTTTAAATCTAGTAAAAGATGAACTTGGACTTACTGATTGTAATTTTGTTCATGCTAGAGCAGAAGAATTTGGTCAAAATAAAGAATACAGAGAAAGTTTTGAAATAGTAACTGCTAGAGCTGTAGCAAGATTAAATGTATTAGCTGAGCTTTGTCTACCATTAGTTAAGAAAGATGGTTACTTCTTAAGTCTAAAAGCTCAAAAAGCTGAAGAAGAAACTAAAGAAGCAATAAATGCAATAAAACTTTTAGGTGGAAAATTAGAGCAAGATCTTGAATTTGATATTGAAGGTGAAGAAAGGCATATACTAGAAATTCGTAAAGCCAAAGAAACACCTAATAAGTATCCAAGAAAAGCTGGTACACCGAATAAAAAACCAATATTATAGATTATTAAAGGAGAATTTTGTAGTTTTATCTATGAATTCTCCTTTTGTATATACTTTAATGAAATAAAAAAAGAAAAAAGAAAGAAATTTTCAAAAAATTCTTTACTTTTTTTTGATTTTATATTATTATATTTATTATATTAAAAACAAACAAGAAAAAGGAGGATATATATGTCAAAAAGAGTAAAGGATTTTCTTAATATTATTTTAAACGGAACTGCCTTAGGAGTTGTTGCAGGATTAATTCCAAATGCTGTTTTAAGTACATTGTTTAAGTACTTAGGAACTCTATTTGCACCGAACGTATTCACTACACTTTCACAAGCGATGTATTTATTACAATTTTCTGTACCAGTTTTAGTTGGTGTAATTGTTGGGCAAAGTTTAAAATTTAAACCTTTAGAGTCATCAGTATTAGGTGCTACGGTCTTAGCAGCAAGTGGTTCATTAACTTTTAATGCTCAAACAAAAGCGTGGACTGGAGTTCCGATGGGAGATTTATTTAACGTAATTTTAATAGCAGCAATTGGAGCATTAGCGATAAGTTATGTTAAAGATAAATTTGGAGCTGTTACAATCATTTTCTTACCGATAACTGGAGGACTAGTAGCAGCATTAGGATTAGTAACATTACCTTATACAAAGAGTTTAACAAAACTATTAGCGTCAGTAATTTTTGAATTTACAACATTACAACCAGTATTAATGTGTATCTTAATAACAATGGCATTCTCATTCTTAATCGTAACACCTGTATCTACAGTAGCGATGGGATTAATCTTATTCACGAATGAGAACTATGTAGGTGCAGGAGCAGCTACATTAGGACTAGTTTCTGCAGCTGCAGTACTAGCAATTGGTACATACAGAGCTAACAGTAAAGGAGCAAGTGTTGCCATCCTATTAGGTGCAATTAAACTTATGATGCCTAACTGTGCACGTAAACCACAATTATTCCTTACTATTTTAACAACAGCAGCAGTTACAGGTTTATCTGGATACTTCCTAAAAATCCTTGGTACTCATGAAAGTGCAGGATTTGGAATTATCGGATTAATCGGACCTACAAAATCATACGCAATGAATGGTGGAAACTTACTTCCAATTCTATTAGCATTCTTTGTAATTCCGTTTGTAGTTGCATTCTTAGCTGATAGACTTTATTCAGATATATTAAAACTATATAAACCTGAAGCATATAAACCAGAAAACTTATAGTAAATTAAAAGATATTCGAATTTGTTTCGAGTATCTTTTTTATATATTAAAAATAAAGAGATAACGTTGACAAAGTAATTCTGTAATTATAAAATTAAAGTAGAAGAAAAATTAAGGAGAATGATTATGAAAATATTATTTGCAGGTGCAGGGGCGTTAGGTTCAAGATTTGGATATATGTTGTTTAAAAATAAAGAGGATGTGACTTTTGTCGACACTTGGGAGGCTCATGTTGAAAATATAAGAAATAAAGGATTAAAGGTCATTATTGATGATGTAGATTTAGGAAACTTCTATATTCCTATTTATAAACCAGAGCAAATTTCAGGGAAGTATGATGTTATATTTGTAGCAACTAAATCGATGCAGTTAAGACCGATGTTAGAAAGTGTAAAGCATCTTTTACACGAAGATACTAAAATTATTTGTATTTTAAATGGTCTTGGTCATGTAGAAACATTAAAAGATTATGTAAAAGAAGAAAATATTTTAATAGGTGTTACTGTATGGACTAGTGGTCTTGGTGGACCAGGAATACTGGAAGCACATGGTATAGGAAAAATAGAATTAAAACAAGTTAATGAGGTTAACCTAGAAAGAACATTAGCTTTAGTGGAAAGATTTAACGGTGCTGGATTAAATATTAAGTATTCAGCTGACACTTATCAATCAATCTGGCATAAAGCTGGATTAAACTGTGTATTAAATTCATATTGTACTTTAATTGATTGCAATATTAATCAATATGGAAGTTATGTTAAAAATTTAGAATTAACGAGAGCAGTTTTGAATGAAGTAACAGCTGTAGGAAGAGCAGAAGGTATTGACGTAAAACAAGAAGTTATTGAAAAAAATATAGAAAGTCTATTCTCACTAGAAACGGGAGGAGCACATTATCCTTCACTATATCAAGATATGAAAAATGGTCGTTTAACTGAGATTGATTATTTAAATGGAGAAGTATCAAGATTAGGGAAAATACATAATATTCCAACTCCTGTTTGTGATGTTATTACATTAATGATTCACTCTAAGGAGTTCATCAATAATAATAAATAATAGTATTATAAAAGGGATGCTAAAAGGCTCTAAGTAGAGAAATATCAATGTTTTACTTGTATTTTTCTGTTAAAAAAGGTATAATAGTTCGTATGTTCAATTTGTCTATTTTTAAATAGGAGGAAAAGATATGTCATTAGAAATTAATAATGAATTTGGTCATGTTTCTATAAGTGATGATGTTATTGCATCAGTAGCTGGTGGAGCAGCTGTAAGTTGCTACGGTATTATAGGAATGGCTA
Organism: Gemella sp. 20925_1_85; assembly: GCF_041433735.1. Lineage (NCBI taxonomy): Bacteria > Bacillati > Bacillota > Bacilli > Caryophanales > Gemellaceae > Gemella > Gemella sp. 20925_1_85. The sequence continues at coordinate 51,003 of NZ_JAPWCC010000011.1, forward strand.
GTAAAAATCAAGTTAAAGATGGAATTACAGAAATTTTACGTAAAGAAAATTACGCAAAAGGAATTAAAGTAAAAAAAGATGAAGATAAACTTGTTATTGATTTATATATCATTGTTATGTATGGAACAAAAATTTCAGAAATAGCTAACAATGTTCAATCTTCAGTTAAATATCAAATAGAAAAAACACTAGGTGTTAAAGTAGATGAAATTAACATTTACATTCAAGGCATCAAGGTAAATAAATAGGAGGAAAGATAGTGGAGAAAATTAACGGACTTGTTTTAGCTGAAATGATCGACTTAGGATCAAAAAATTTAGCTAAAAATGCAGAAAAAATAAACGCATTGAACGTTTTCCCTGTACCAGATGGTGATACAGGAACAAATATGAATCTTTCAATGTCATCAGGTGCAAAAGAAACAGCTGCAAATGTTGTTGAAAACATCGGTGAATTAGGTAAATCTTTTTCTAAAGGTTTATTAATGGGTGCACGTGGAAACTCTGGTGTTATCCTTTCTCAACTATTTAGAGGGATGTCTCAACACATCGCTGATAAAAAGGAAGTTAATGCAAAAGAATTTGCTGAAGCTATTCAAAATGGAGTAAGTATCGCGTATAAAGCGATAATTAAACCTGTGGAAGGAACAATCCTAACAGTTGCACGTGAAGCTGCAGAAGCTGGGGTAAAAGCAGCTGAGAAAACTACTTCTGTGGTAGAAGTAATGGAAGCTATATATGCTGAAGCGCAAGCGTCACTAAAAAGAACACCTGAATTATTACCAATCCTAAAAGAAGTTGGTGTAGTAGACTCAGGTGGTCAAGGTCTTGTTTGTGTATACCAAGGATTTGTTGCTGCACTAAAAGGTGAGAAAATCGAAGGTCTGGAAGCGGTAGAAACTAATGTTGTTGATATGCAATTCGAAGACGATCATGATATGGATTTCATGAGCCCAGAAGATATAGTGTACGGATTCTGTACGGAATTCACTGTACGTCTTGATAAAGAGAAAAAAGAATTTAATGAAGATAAATTCCGTGAAGATATGAGTAAATTTGGTGATTCATTATTAGTTATTTCTGATAGTGAGTATGTAAAAATTCACGTTCATACAGAAACTCCAGGTGACGTGTTCAACTATGGGCAACAATACGGAGAACTTATCAAAATTAAATCTGATAATATGAGAGAACAACACCGTGAGGTTCTTAGAAAACAAGAAGCTAAACAAACAACTGCTCCAAAAGAACTTAAAGAACAAGCGATGATTTCTATTTCTATGGGAGCTGGCTTAAGCAAAGTTCTAACTTCTATGGGAGTTGATTATATCGTAGAAGGTGGGCAAACAATGAATCCATCTACTGAAGATATCATGAAAGCTATTAAAGAAGTTAACGCTAAGAATATCTTTATTTTCCCTAATAACAAAAACATCCAACTTGCAGCAAAACAAGCTGCTGAGTTAGCTGAAGAAAATGTTTTTGTAGTTGAAAGTAAAACAGCACCTCAAGGACTAGCTGCGGTAATGGTATACAATCCACAAGCAGCTGCTGAAGAAAACTTTGCAAATATGCAAGAAGTCTTATCTACAGTAAGTACTTTAGAAGTAACACACGCTGTTCGTGATACTAATATTGAAGGTGTTGAAATTAAGAAAGATGAATTTATGGGAATTAGAAATGGTAAGATTGTAGTTTCTAATCTTTCGCTTAATACAGTATTAGAAGAATTATTAGAAAAATCACTTGATGAAGACTCTGAAATTGTTACACTTTACCTTGGTGAAGAAAGTACAGAAGAATATACTGATTTCTTAGAGCAATTAATCGAAGAAAAATATCCTGATGTAGAAGTAGAACTTATTGAATCAGGACAACCAGTATATCCATATATTATTGGGGTTGAATAATAATTAAATGTTAAATTAAAAAAGTAGCATTAGTCTAAAATAGATTAATGCTACTTTAAAGTTGATAGAGTAAAATATCAATATACTAATCATAAGACATTAAAGCAAAACAGATTATGATTGGAAAGGAGAAAACATGGTTGATATAATTATTGCATTATTATTAGCAGCAGGTGCGTACTTAGGATACAAACGTGGGTTAATCATGCAAATTTTTTATCTGGGAACAATTGTAATAGGTTATGTAGTATCAATGTTATTCAGTTCAAGATTAGCATATTTATTTACAAGTATGATACCAATTCCAACTGATGTTACAGATGGTTTAGAAGGAATATATAAAGGATTAAATATTCCAACTGCATATTACCGAATAGTTTCATTTATTGTATTATTTATTGTAATACGTTTAATAATACAAATTCTAGCACAAACATTAGGTGTTGTTAGAAAATTACCGTTAATAAAAATAACGGATAGATATTTAGGAGCTATTTTAGGATTTGTAGAAATTTATTTAATAGTTTTCGTAGTATTATATCTAGTAACAGTATTGCCTACACCAGATTGGAAGATAGCGATATTTAAAGATTCTGTGCTACCAGACTATATAATACAAAACACGCCAGTGTTATCAAAACAGTTTATTAGTTTATTCTTTAATAAATAATTGAAAAATTCGGAGTACGGAAAGTGCTTCGAATTTTTTGTGTAATTAAACCAGATTATGATTTTAATCGAAAGAAATTGTTTAATGCTTGTATTTAGTGTATAATAGTTTGTGTTATAAAAAGAAAAAGCATGTAAATATAGATAGAAGGAGTGAGATTAGATTGAATAAAATTACTCAAAAGAAACTAAATTTAGACTTAGTTTTAAAAGATGTAGAGAAATATTGTTTCTCAGAGTTATCTTATGAAAAAATAAAAAATTTAGAATATATAACAAATTACGATAAGTTAGTAGAAGTTCATAAAGAAAATGAAGAAGGATATGACTTACTAAGAAAGTATCCAAATGAATTCAAATTAAAAATATTTGACTATAACGCTAGTGTTAAGAAAGCTAAAATTGATAGTGTCCTTTCGGAAAAGGAACTCTTCTATATATTAAGAAATATTATAACTTATGATAGATTTTCTAGAAGGTTTGAGAATATTAAATTACAAGAACATTCTAATTATCCAAGTTTAACAAAATATGTAGTTAAACTAGATGATTTTAGTGATCTTGAAAGATACCTAGATAGAATAATAGATGAGGACGGTTATATAAGACCAGACGCTTCATTAGAATTGAAGAACATCAAAGTAAATATTGCTAAGTTAAAAAATAAAAGTGATCAAATTTTAAAGAATATCTTACGTTCAAATGTTAAAAAATTAACTGAGGCAATTGTTACTAAGAGAAATGATCGTGATGTTATATTAGTAAAACCAGAATATAAAAATGATTTTGGTGGAATTATCCATGATGAGAGTGCATCGGGGAATACTTTTTATGTTGAACCAAAAGAAAATGTAGAAATTAATAATGAAATTGGAATACTAAAACGTAAAGAAAAAGAAGAAATACTTAGAATCTTAAAAGAAGCTTCAGAAGTTATTAAAGAAAAAGCAGATGAGCTTATAAATTCACTTTGGAACTTCTCACAAATAGAGTTTATTTTTTCAAAAATGAACTTTTGTGCTAGAAATGGCTTTAATAAACAAAACATAGTAAATTCACAAGAACTTAATCTAAAGAAAGCATATAATCCTTTAATTGATAAAGATGTAGTTGTGAAAAATGATGTTATTCTAGACAATAAAGGAAATTCACTAATAATAACTGGTCCTAATACTGGTGGTAAGACTGTAATTTTAAAAACAGTTGGATTATGTGTGTATTTATCACATTTAGGATTTTATATTCCTGCACTAGAGGAATCTACGGTTGGATTTTTTGAAGATGTGTTTGTTGATGTAGGAGATGAGCAATCTATAGAGAATAACTTATCTACTTTTTCTTCACATATGACTAATATAATAGATATATTAAATAAAACAAATGATAAGAGTATTATTCTATTAGATGAATTATGTTCAGGTACTGATCCAAGTGAAGGTGCTGTACTGTCAATTGCGTTATTAGAAAAGTTCAAAAATCTAAATGCAACAATGTTATGTACAACTCATTATCCAGAAATTAAAAACTATTGTTTTGAATCAGAGTATTATAAAAACTCATCAATGGAATTTGATTTTGAAAAATTAAAACCGACTTATAGATTTATTATAGGATTACCAGGTAAGTCTAATGCAATAAATATCTCTGCTAAACTAGGTTTAGAGCAATCTATTATAGATGAATCAAGTTCGTTATTAGAAGTTAATACAAAAGAGAATAATCTTTTCATAGATAAACTTTCTGAAAGTATAAGAGAATATGATTATAAATTAGAATATATAAATAAAAGTTTAGATGAAATTGATGAAGTTAAAGAAACTCTTGAATCAAATCTTCAGAAATATGAAGAGTATAAAGAAAGTCTGTATAATGATTTAAGTATAGAGTTAAATAAAGAAATAGAAGAGAAAAAAGAAGAAATGCTTGAGATTTATAAAGAATTTAAAGACAATACTTCTTTAAAACAACATGAACTTAATGAATTACTTCATTCTATGGATAAGAGTAAGAATAATATAAGATTACAAAGAAAATTAGAAAGTGAACCTAAGTTTAATAATAGTGAAATACAGGTTGGTGATGATGTTCTTGTACTAAGTTATAATCAAAGAGCTACTGTATTAGAAATTTCAGGAAATACCCTACAAATCAAAATGGGTGCAATGAAACTAAATATTAAGAAAAAAGAAGTTAGAAAAATCGATAGTGAACCGGAAGTTGCTAAACGTTATGTAAGCACAAGTAATGTAAGTAGTAAAAAAGTCGGTATTGATATCAACGTAATAGGATTAAATACAGAAGAAGCGATAAGAGAGATTGAAAACTATATGGATAAAGTAATACTTCAAGGGTATGATACATTTACTATAATTCATGGGTTAGGTTCAGGAATACTTCGTAAAAATATCGGAGAATATCTTAAAAATAATAGATATGTAGCTAGCTATAGAACCGGAGGTCAAAACGAAGGTGGAATGGGAGCTACAGTAGTCGAAATGAAGTAAAAGGTTAAGTTGGATTAATTTCCAACCTAACCTTATTTTTTATATATCCAATATCTTAGTGTGATTCTAGATTCTTCTATTACCTCGTTTTCTAAAATACCACCACATGATTCAATAGTACGTTTTGAGGCAATGTTATTTTTATCACAAGTAATTAGAATTTTCTCTAGACCAAGTGAAAACAAAAACTTAGAAGTGTAGTTTAACATTTTCTTAGCATAACCTTTTCTTCTTTCAGATTTTCTAACACTGTAACCTATATGACCACCAAAGTTTAAAAGATAGTCATTAAGTTCATGTCTAGCGTTAATAATACCTACAATCTTATTATTATCCAGTGCAAAGAAAGTATGAGCAGTGACAAATCCAGGAGTTACTGTTTCCTTATACTTAGTGTTTTCTGTAAATTGTACCCATTCTTCAATAGAAAGATTGGTCATATTTGCAGCTCCATGAATTGTTTCATTATTTGAAGTAAATTCATTTTTATAGTCTTGTATTTGTTGAAACGAAACATCAATAGGTTCTTTAAAAATAATCATAAATAATCCTCCTTACATTATATATTTCTATAATATATCAATAGAATTTGAATGTAAATAGTAAATAGAAAGAAAAAATGAAATTATAATGAAAAAATATGAAAATATTATTGACAAGAAATAAAGATGATGATAGAATAGTAAAAGTCTTCTCAAGAAGAAGACGAACAATCAAACATTTCGAAAAATTAAATGTTAAGAAATTATAAAAAAGTTCTTGACAAAATATAAAAGAAATGATAAACTTATAAAAGTCTTGAAGAAAGACAAAATCAATTATTTCAACGAAGTAAACGGTTAAAAAGTTTTTAAAAAATATAAAAAACTTCTTGACAAACATTCGAAGAAATGATAGAATAATAGAAGTCTTCTGAAGAAGACGAAAAACATTTTTAAAAAAAGTTTTAAAAAAAGCTTGACAAAGAAATTTAAAAATGTTAAAATATAAAAGTTGTTAATCGCAAC